>JANYFH010000014.1 GCA_025362705.1 Betaproteobacteria bacterium | reverse complement strand
GCGCACCGCGCCGAAGCCACCACGCACGGCATCGCCAAATACGCGAAGGTCGCCTGTGCGGGACCATTGCTCGCGGCTGAGCTCGACGCGCTCGGTGCCGCACTCAAAACGCCAAAGCGCCCGATGATCGCCATCGTCGCGGGCTCAAAAGTTTCCACGAAATTGACGATCCTGAAATCTCTCGCCGGAAAAGTCGACCAACTGGTGGTTGGTGGCGGCATCGCCAATACGTTTCTATTGGCGATGGGTTTGCCGATTGGAAAATCATTGGCTGAAGCAGCGCTGGTCGGTGATGCAAAAGCAATCATCGACATGATGGCTGCGCGTGGTGCAGCAGTGCCGATTCCGGTCGATGTAGTTTGCGGGAAAGAATTTTCCGTAACGACACCGGCTATAACCAAGCGTGCGCAAGATGTTGCGCCGGATGACATGATTTTTGATGTCGGCCCGCAAACGGCGGCGACACTTGCAGCAATAATGAAAAACGCCGGCACTATCGTCTGGAACGGCCCTCTCGGCGTGTTCGAATTCGACCAGTTTGGGCGCGGCACGGAAACCGTCGCGCGTGCCATCGCTGATTCAAATGCGTTTTCCATTGCAGGCGGCGGCGATACGCTGGCGGCAATCGCCAAATATGGGATCAGTGACCAGGTGTCACACATCTCCACCGGCGGCGGCGCGTTCCTTGAGTTTCTCGAGGGCAAGGTGTTGCCTGCCGTCGAAATTCTCGAGCAGCGCGCTGCACACATCATTAGTTGATTACGATAACGCGTTGATCCTGCAGCCTCCGCAAAATCAACCGCAGAAAAAGGGAAACCTGTTATGTCACGTGCCACCAAAATTGTTGCTACCTTAGGTCCCGCCTCATCTTCTCCTGAAGTGCTGGAACGCCTCATCAAGGCAGGTGTCGATGTTGTGCGCATGAATTTTTCGCACGGTAAACCTGAGGACCACATCGCACGCGCAAATCTGGTTCGCGAACTCGCCAAGAAGTCGGGCCGTACCGTCGGCATCCTCGCGGATTTGCAGGGGCCAAAAATCAGGGTCGGCAAATTCAAGGACAACAAAATCACCCTGAAAAACGGCGACACATTCGTGCTCGATGCCGATTGCGAACTGGGTGACGAGAAACAGGTAGGCATCGACTACAAGGAACTGGCGCGCGATGTAAAAGCCAAAGACGTGCTGCTGCTGAACGATGGCCTGATCGTATTCGAGGTGATGTCTGTGCGCGGCAACCGTATCGAATGCAGGGTGCAGGTTGGCGGTGTATTGTCAAACAACAAAGGCATCAACCGCAAAGGCGGCGGGCTTACAGCGCCACCATTGACGTCCAAAGACATGGAGGACATCAAGACTGCAGTGGCAATACGCGCAGATTTTCTCGCTGTCTCGTTTCCAAAGAATGGCGCAGACATGTACATGGCGCGCGAGCTGATGCGCGCAGCCGGTGGCCACGCGTTGCTGATTGCCAAAATCGAACGCTCGGAAGCGGTCACAAATGAGGCGCTTACCGACATCATGAAAGCCTGCGACGGCATCATGGTCGCGCGCGGTGATTTGGCCGTGGAAGTGGGCGATGCTGCGGTGCCGGCATTGCAAAAACGCATGATTCGCATGGCACGCGAAATGAACAAGCTCACCATCACCGCGACACAGATGATGGAGTCGATGGTCACGTCGCCGATTCCGACCCGCGCGGAAGTGTCCGACGTCGCCAACGCGGTGCTCGACGGCACCGATGCGGTGATGCTGTCGGCCGAGTCCGCTTCCGGTTCCTACCCAGTGGAAGCGGTGGAGGCAATGGTGCGCGTCTGCAAAGAGGCGGAGAAAAGTGCCGAGAATAAACTCGACCGCGAATTTCTAGACCGCGTTTTCACCCGTGTCGATCAGTCGATTGCGATGGCAGCACTATTCACTGCGCACCACTTGAAGGTGAAATGTATTGCCGCACTCACGCAATCAGGCTCGACAGCATTGTGGATGTCGCGCCTCAATTCCGGCGTGCCGATCTACGCGCTGACACCTGAAGACGGCACATTGACAAAGACCGCGTTGATGCGTGACGTGCGCCCTTTCACGCTCGCTTATGAAGGCCACGACCGCGAAAAATTGATGAACGCGGCTGAGCAGGTTCTGCTCGATAACGGTGTCGCGCAAATCGGCGACCTCGTCGTCATCACCATGGGCGAACCTATAGGCCAGTCTGGCGGCACCAATACGATGAAGATCGTCAAGTTGGGTGAGCAACGCGGCGCCTGAGAACGCCACCGCAACAACCGAGAAATGCTATTAACCCATCAATAACCAGCACAGGCGCGGCTTCCGGAGTGAAAACACCCTGGGAACCCCGCCAATACTAGAGTTTTGCCTTCACTGGGAACGCCGGCATCACCGGTACTTTGATCGGCTCCTTCGTCATCCTGTCCATCAAATAAGCAATCGCCGCATCGAGCTGGGCATCTCGGCCATTGAAAGTTGCGTGCGGAAGATTGTCGACTTCGATGTCCGGTTTCACGCCGACGCCCTCGGTAATCCACGCTGACTCACCTTTCGATCCAGTGCCATTGTCGGCGAATGAACCTGACTCGGCGGCGCGTGCGATGCCGTTATCACGCAAGCGATTCTGATCCGACAGCCAGATGCCCGCGCCCGCCGTGGTCATACCGATCAGCGGCGCAATGCCGAGCCGTTTTAGTCCTTGTGCCATCGTCTCGCCGTCGGAATAGGTATCGGCATCGATGAGTGCGACGACATGGCCGCGAAAGGCCAGTTGCTGATTCCATCTGAGCGTATCGGATTGCCGAGATTGCCAGAAGTGCCATGCACGCCGCTGCAATTTTTCGATGATCCACGAATCGATGCTGCCGCCGCGATTGTGGCGCAGGTCGATGATCAAGCCTTCGCGCTGAAATACCGGATAAAACTCGCGTGCCCAACGGGCGATATCGTTGGGTCCCATCGCTTGTAAATGCACATAACCAATACGGTTGCCGCTGGCTTTTTCGGCGCGAAGCATACGTTCACGCTCCCAGGTGAGATAGCGCAGGTCGCGATCAGCGCGTGAAGTGATCGGCGTGACGACAACGTCGCGCAATTTTCCGCTCGCGTCGGCAATCGAAAGCAATACCTGTTTACCGCTCTGATTGCGCAACAACTCGCCGATGCTTATCGCCGAAGATGCGGCCACACCGTTCACCGAGGTAATGGTCTCGCCCACTTTCACATTCACCTCTGGCCGGGCCAGCGGGCTGCGTTCTTCCAGCAATTCAGGATCGCCGCCAACGATGCGCGCGACACGAAATCCCTGCGCAGTTTTCACTACATCCGCGCCGACGCCCGCGACATCCACCGTGTCCTCACCCTTGCGCAAGTCGTTCGCGCCGATCTGGCTATGCAAGGCCACCGCCTCGGCTGACATTTGCGCAAGTACGTCGCTGACTTCGGCACGATCAGTTACTCGCGCCATCAGCGGTTCGTATTTCGCCCGAACTTTTACCCAGTCAGCACCGTGCATATTCTTGTCGTAAAAGAAATCCCGATGCATGCGCCAGGCATCGACAAACATCTGTTTCCATTCTTCACGCGGATCAACCCGAATCGTCCAGTCGCGCAGGTTCACGGCAAATTTGGCATGCTCTAGAACCGGCGGCGCCGCTTTGCCGACATCGAACACAAACAGCTCGTTGGCTTTGCGCACCAGTAATTTTTTACGATCCTGCGTGAGTTGATAACTGCGGATTTCATCGAAAAATAATTCAATCGGCGGTGGTGCAGGGTTCGGCGCTTCGATTGCGACTGAGCGCAGCGACAATTTGCTGTCAACCGTGGTCTCGGTCACCACAAAATAAAGCCTTTTACCGTCGGTGGAAAGTTTGCTGTAGTTACCGGCCGGCATTGGTACTTCGTACAGGCGCTCACTTAGGCTTTCCAGTCTCAACGCGGAGATTTTCGGCGGCTCTTGCTTCGTGCTGTCTTTCGCATCGCTCTTATCATCGGCTTTGGCTTCAGTTTTGCCGTCAGCCGCAGCCGCACTCTTAGGCGGCTCGGGTTTCTTTTCCGGCTCTGGCTTTTGCAATTCATCCTTCGGCAGGAATGGCCAGCGCGCTGTCGGATCCAGCGCCAGGGCGTAAATTTTTGTTTGCCTGTCAAAGAACGGCTCGGGGCTGCGCTGCCCCCAGGGACTGGTCACCACGCTTCGCAAAGTGCGATTGCCGAGAAAGAAGAGCCATTTCCCATCCGGGCTGAACGCCGCATCGCGGGCGTCAAACCGGTCGCTGGTGAGTTGCGTCTTTTTACCCGTTGCAATCTCGATAAGGTGCAGCGTTTCAAAATAATTTTCGGCGCTTTTGTTAAACGCGATCCAGCGGCTATCGGGCGACCAGCTGATTTCCTCATACGCGTCGACGGGACTATTATCGATTTGCCTGTCCTCACTGCTGGCGAGATTCAACAGGTAGAGCCGTCGGTCTTTATCAAAGTGCACGATCCACTTACCATCCGGCGAAGGAAACGCTTTGCTACGCAACACCGTCGCACCTTTGGTGAGCTGTTTGGCCTCACCTGCACCATTGGCGGGGAAGCGCCACAATTCCATCTCGCCGCTTTTGTCGGTGAACGCAAGAATGGATTTGCCATCGTGCGTGAATACACCTTCACGTGCACGAAAATCGGACGCGCGCGTGGCCTCTACACGGCGACCGTTGCCCACTGGCGCCACGAATACCTGTCCGCGCGCCGTGATGGCAACGCGGTCTCCATTCATGGATGGGGCAATCGCGGTCACAAAATCCCAAGGTGTTTTCACCCAGCGCGTGCGGGTGTGTTCGAAATCGGATTGCAGGCTGATGCCAAGTTTGGTGTCGGCATTGCTGAGAGGATCGAGCAGATAAATATCAGCGCCGCGCTGATAGGCGATGCGCTTGCCGTCGGCGGAAATTGAGGCGCTGCGAATGTCGAATTCGGTGTGGCGTGTGTGCTGTTTCAGGTCGCGACCATCGGTGTTCATCGACCAGATATTCAAGGCGCCATCGCGGTCCGAAATGAAATAAACGCGACCATTTCCACATAGCGGCTGGCGGCTGGTCCCGGCGTGATCGCTGGTCAGGCGTTGCGCCTCTTTACCCGCATCGAATCGCCATATCTGCTGCGCCAGCCCGCCCTGATAGCGCTTGACGTTGTCGCTAATCAACTGTTGTCGGGCAAAAAACAAGCTGCCCCCGAGATAGCATCCTTCCGCAGCTTGCGAAAGCGGGATTGGTGTAGACAGGCGGCTGACGGGATTGATCGTGTAGAGCCGTGCATCGGGTTTATCGGAATAGCGCAGCGTCGAATAGATTACTTTTCCATCGGGT
>JANYFH010000010.1 GCA_025362705.1 Betaproteobacteria bacterium | reverse complement strand
TGTGCTCAAACCTTCGGAGCAAGATCCGATGACGCCGATGCTGTTGGCTGAGCTCGCCATCGAAGCCGGTGTTCCGCCTGGCGTGCTGAACGTCGTGCATGGCGGCAAGGAAGCGGTTGATGCGCTCTGCACACATCCTGCAATCAAGGCTGTCTCGTTCGTGGGTTCGTGCCACGTTGGTGAACACGTTTACAAACTCTCAAGTGACCATGGCAAGCGCGCGCAATGCATGATGGGTGCCAAGAACCACGCGATCATCATGCCGGACGCAAACAAGGATCAATCGCTCAATGCGCTCGTCGGTGCCACATTTGGTGCGGCGGGACAGCGCTGTATGGCAACCTCGGTCGCGGTGCTGGTGGGTGAGGCGAACAAATGGATTCCCGATATCGTCGCAAAAGCCAAAACGCTCACGATCAACGCCGGCAATGTCGCCGGTACCGATGTCGGCCCGGTAATTTCAATTCAGGCCAGACAACGCATCGAATCGATGATCGCCAAAGGTGTGAGTGAAGGCGCGAAACTCGAACTGGATGGACGCAATCCAACCGTACCGGGATTTGAGAAAGGCAACTTCATCGCGCCAACGATTTTCTCCGGCGTGAAACCACATCATGAAGTCTATAAAACCGAAATCTTTGGGCCAGTGATGGTTATCGTTGCCGTCGATACGCTTGACGATGCGATTGCGCTCACCAATGCGAATCCGTACGGAAACGGCACCGGCATCTTTACCCAGTCGGGTGCAGCGGCGCGCAAGTTTCAAAACGAAATCGATGTCGGTCAGGTCGGCATCAACGTGCCGGTGCCAGTGCCGGTGCCGTACTTCAGTTTTACCGGCTCGCGCGGTTCCAAGCTCGGCGATCTGGGGCCTTATGGGAAACAGGTGGTGCAGATTTACACGCAGGTGAAGACGGTGACGGCACGGTGGTTTGACGATGCGTCGGTGAGCACAGGTGTGAATACCACGATTAGTTTGAAGTAGGTTCTTACGGCATTTCCACGCCGTATCGCGCCGGAAATTTGCGATTTATGAGGATCAAATGAAAATAGGATTCATCGGTTTAGGCCACATGGGCAACCCAATGGCCCGCAATTTGTTGAAGCACGGACACACGCTGAAAGTTTTTGACGTAGTGCCTGACCTGGTCAAGAAACTCAGCGATCTTGGCTGCGAAGTGGCGTCTTCGCCTGCCGCGTGCTCGCAAGGCGTAGAACTCGTCGTGACCATGCTGCCCTCATCACCACATGTACGTTCGGTCTACACGGGCAAGGATTCTGGCATCCTTCACGGGGTGCCGGCAGGAGTGCTGCTGATCGACTCTTCAACAATCGACCCACACACTTCGCGCGACGTGGCGATGGATGCACGTGCCCACGGCAACAATATGGTCGATGCGCCGGTCTCGGGTGGCACTGGTGGCGCCGAAGCGGGCACACTTACGTTCATGGTCGGCGGGGCCGTAGCTGACTTCGAAAAAGCCAAACCGATACTTCAATGCATGGGCAAAAATATCGTCCATTGCGGTGGCGCGGGCAACGGCCAGGTCGCAAAAATTTGCAACAACATGATGCTCGCCATCGAAATGATTGCGACCGCCGAAGGCATGGCACTTGCCGCAAAACTCGGCATGGATCCCAAAGTGTTCGCGGGGATTGCCAATTCATCGAGCGGTCGCTGCTGGAGTTCGGACACCTACAACCCCTATCCGGGTGTGCTGGAAACCGCGCCAGCCTCGCGCGGGTACTCTGGCGGATTTGGTTCTGACCTCATGCTCAAGGATTTGACATTGGTAACTGAAGCGGCGAAGGCAGCGAAGCAACCGGTGATGCTGGGTGCTGCCGCACAGCAGTTGTACCAAATGCATTCCGCGATGGGAAATGGCGGGCTGGATTTCTCAAGCATCATCAAGCTTTACAAAAAGGACTGAGCAATGATTGAGCACCGCATCGAAGGCCACACCTGCATCATTACGATTGCCAATCCGCCAGCGAATACCTGGACACCCGAATCGCTGCTCGCGATGAAGCAACTCATGGTGGAACTGAACGCAAATAAGAATATTTATGCGGCCGTTATTACCGGCCAGGGCGAGAAATTCTTCTCCGGCGGCGCAGATTTGAAACGCTTTCAAGGCGACAAAGCGGCCGCACGCGAATTCATTTCGCGATTCGGTGAAGCATTTGAAGCGCTTATGAATGCCCGGTTCGTCACGATTGCTGCGATCAACGGCTACGCAATGGGCGGCGGACTTGAATGCACACTGGCATGCGACATGCGCATCGCCGAAGCACACGCACAAATGGCATTGCCCGAACCTGCGGTGGGACTATTGCCAGCCGGTTGTGGCACACAAAATCTGCCGTGGCTGGTTGGCGAAGGCTGGGCCAAACGCATCATCCTCACGGGCGAACGTGTGAACGCAGAAACGGCGTTGCGCATCGGACTGGTGGAAGAAGTGGTCGAAAAAGGCAAGAGCCTCGACGCTGCCAAAGCGATGGCTGAACGTGTAGCGGGGCTCTCACCAAAATCCGTGGAATTCTGCAAAGCGCTGATCCACAACGCGCGCAACGGCGTGCCACGCGGTGCGGGTCTCTCGCTGGAGCGCGAGCGATTTATGGATCTGTTTGATTTTGAGGATCAGAAAGAAGGCGTCGCGGCGTTTCTGGAGAAACGGAAGCCGGTTTGGAAAAACGCATAATAAAAAGGTAACTTCTCGAAACTTGAAAATTCCGTCATTGCCGCAGAGGCGGGAATGTTGAATTTCGCGAAATGCCATTTCGCGCCATAACCGAACAGCTATCCATCATGCAAGAACACGCTAACGGCGAACTTACCGTCGACATCCGCAACCGCGTAGCACACCTCACGCTGAACCGCCCTCAGGCGTTGAACGCCCTCACCCACGGGATGATCGTGTCGATGGCAAACCTGTTCACACAATGGTCGAAAGACGAAACAATCAACGCCATTGTCATGCGCGGTGCTGGCGAGAAATCCTTTTGTGCAGGCGGCGACATCCGGGCGCTGCGTGACAGTGTCCTTAGCGGCGGCACGTTGCACCACGATTTTTTTATTGACGAATATCGGCTCGATTACCAACTGCATCGCTACGTCAAACCCGTCATCTGCCTACTCGATGGCATCGTCATGGGTGGCGGCATGGGCATTTCGCAAGGCTCCGGGTTTCGCATCGTCGGACCGAAAACCAAAATGGCGATGCCTGAAACAGGAATCGGTTTGTTTCCCGATGTAGGCGGGAGTTATTTTCTCTCGCGTTCACGCGTGGGCCACTATCTCGGCCTCACTGGCCAAATGATAAAAGCAGCGGATGCAATTTACGCAAATCTGGCTGATCGATTCATGACGGCCGACGCCATCGTGTCGCTCGTCGAAAAACTGGACGCGCACAAATGGTCAGCAAAACCGGCGCACGATGTTGCAACGCTGATCGACGCACTGGCCACCATCCCCACCGACACGGCAACGCTGGCGCCATTGCAAACCGCGATTGACGAACACGTCGCGCCACAAAAAACTGTCAATGCGACGATCACCTCGCTCGAACAGGAATCGCGTCCACAATTGCAGGCCTGGGCGACCAGCACTGCGGCAATATTGAAAACACGCTCGCCCACATTGCTCGAAGTAACTCGCCGCCAACTCAATCGTGGCAGCAAGCTGACATTGGCCGATTGTTTTCGCATGGAACTCGGTCTCGTTTACCATTGCTTCGAACACGGCGACTTGATAGAAGGCATTCGCGCGGTCATCATCGACAGGGACAACCAGCCGCGCTGGAATCCGCCGACGCTGGCTGAACTTGACAACGATGCGGTGTCCGCATTTTTCGCGCCGCGC
>JANYFH010000009.1 GCA_025362705.1 Betaproteobacteria bacterium | reverse complement strand
GGTTTCCTTGCACACATTCTCACATAGCTTTTGCTGGCACGGAGAACTATTCGAACGCACCCCGCGCGCGAACACCGCGTCCCAGCAGCCACGCTGTTCCCGGGCCCAGCAAGGCCGCCGATACCGCCAACGGCATCCACGGCCAGTGACCATTCATGCATACGGCAACGGCTGCCCAGCCCATACTACCCAGGGCTTCGAGAATATTCAGCAAACCACTTTCCTGATAACGTTTTTTCATATCACGCCGGTTTCCCTGTCGCGGATTCCATATCTGGCAGAGTGCGGCCGAAAGCATTCCGCCAACACTGCAAAATACCAGCACCAACGCGGCATACGCGTCGCGTGTGAGCCAGTACAGCACCAATGGCAGCAGCAACGCCAGCACTGGCATCACCGCAGCCGCAGCTTTGATCCAGCGCACGCGATTGATCGCGACTGGTGCGGTACCAATCATTTCCGGCGCATCATCCGCGGCGATGGTCAGCCAGGTAAGATTGCCCGTTAGCATCGAAGTGATCATGACAAAACCTGGTATCAAAAGCCACGCGCTGCGTTCGCCCTGGAAACCCAGAAAAAGTAACGGAAGCAGATAGAGAATCTGCAGTAATGTCTGCGAAATGATCTGCGGATCGCGAATGATGAGCTTCCACTCTTTCACGAGCAGATTAAGTATCAAGCCACTGCGGAAATTGTGCGGCATATTCGACGCCGATATGCGCGACCTGGTCGAGCCGCCGCTCATCGATTCCTGCGTTCCATGCACGAAACGCCTGAAGGTGAGGTTCACCACCAGCCAGAAACCACCAACACCAAGAATGATGACTGCAAGCAACGGCAAAAATTCACCGAGCATTGCCCTTACCGGCCACCACAAAATACTTTCAGCCGACAACCAGCCGCCGGGCTGCGTTTCGTGCTTCATCCATGTGGCGATTACGACTTGCTTGTCGCGCGACACAATATTCTGCAGCTGGAAAAAAAGGAAAAATGCCGCACCAATCAAAGCTGCCAATATTTGCGTGAGTGTTTTCGCGCGACGCGCGCCGAACATTCGCACCAGCGTCATCGTCAGCAACAATCCGATCGCAGCGGTCGTGAGCCCTAGTGCCGCGATGACCGGATAGATTGCCAGCAGGCCAGGATGCCCCGTAACGACCCCAGCGTGCGCAAACGGCAGTAGCAACAACAAGGGCAAGGTACATGCCGCGATCGCGATGCCCAGACCACGTACTGTAAAAATCGCCCGTTGTGAAAGTGGCGAAGACAACAGCAAATCCAGGTCACCGCGATCAAACAACGCCGACACCGCATGCGCAGTGGCCTGAGAAACCATGATCGAGAAAAACAGCCAGAACACACCGCCGCTGATGGGAAGCAGCATCGAGCCAAATTCAGTGTTGGAGATTTTTCTATCGACGTGCAACACGCGCCACGCGGCAAAATGAACAAACGCCCACAGCACGCCTCCCGCGATCAGCAAGAACCAGATGCGTTTGCCGCCGATGTTGCGCCAGGCGAGCCTGATTTCGTGGCGCAGCAGCCACAGCCAGTTACCGGCTTTGAGCGACTTCATTCGGTTTCAGTGAGGTTCAGGAATACATCTTCGAGTGATGCGCCGGCGGTTCCCGCTTTTGCACGCAATTCTTCCAGCGTCCCTTGGGCAACGATCCTGCCCTTCTGGATGATGCTGATGCGCTCGGCGAGCCGCTCGGCAATTTCCAGAATGTGTGTTGTCAGTACTACCGTATTGCCCTTTGCAACAAAGTCGACCAGCATGTCCTTCACTGCCTTGGCCGCATGCGCGTCCAGGCCCGTCAAAGGCTCATCAAGAATCATCAATTTCGGCTCGTGAATCAATGCCCCGGCCAGCGCCAATTTTTGGCGCATGCCACGTGAAAAGCCTTCGACATACTCCACGCGGTTGTCCCACAGCTCGAGCCACTTCAACAAATCCTCAGCTCGTGCTGTGGCGCGCGTGGCATCGACCGACCATAGACCGGCGACAAATTCGAGATACTCCAGCGGATTCAATTTTCCATAAAGCATCGGGTCGTCAGGCAGGAAAGCGGTAATGCGCTTGGCTTCAGTCGTTTCTGCGACGGTGTCGTGGCCGAAAATTGCGGCATGTCCTGCGTCGGGCTTCAGCAGTCCTGCAACAATGCGCAACGTCGTTGTCTTGCCGGCGCCATTGGGACCCAACAGTGCATGGAACTGTCCGGGCGGAATGATGAGATCAAGATTGTTCACAGCAGCTTTGCCGCCGAAATGTTTGACGAGACCGGTGATCGCGAGGGCTGGTGCGTCCATTTTTTTCCTGAATGAAAAAGCCGTCCATGGGACGGCTTGGTTCACTGGCTATAATAAAACTCTAGCACTGGTGCGGCTCGTGGCCAGAAAATGATCCGGGAACCGCGTCAATGCTGGAGACACACTTAAAACAATGCTTCTTCCATCTGCAACACGCTATCCGCACCCTGAATCAGCGCGTCCGCAAAAGACGGCGCCATCGTCAGAATATGATCGGCATAAAAGCGCGTGGTCATGATTTTGGCTTTGAGATAATCACCGTCACCCTCGCCCGCTTTGATCTGTGTTGCGGCGGCGAGTGCAGCGCGTGCCATCATCCAGCCACCGCCGACGGTGCCCATCAGTTTCAAATAATGCACTGCACCGGCGAATACGGCTGCAGGATTATTCGGCCACATCGTGACGATCCATTCGGTCGCACGCCTGGCGCTATTGATGCTTGCGGTCAGTTGTGCGGCGACGAATTTCAGATTGCCGTCGTTCGTTGCCAATAACAATGGCGGAATTTTTTCCATTTCAGCGATCCACGCGAGCGCAGTCTGCCCGCCTTCGCGCCCAACTTTGCGTCCAACCAGATCGTTGGCCTGAATGCCGGTGGTACCTTCATAAATAGCGGAGATGCGTGAATCGCGATAGTACTGCGCTGCACCCGTTTCTTCGATAAAGCCCATGCCGCCATGTACCTGAATGCCAAGTGAAGTCACTTCAATACCGGCCTCGGTGCTCCAGCCTTTGACAATCGGAATCAGCAGCTCGACAAGCGATTGGCTCATACGTCGTTGTTTTTCATCCGTTGATCGCTCGGCAATATCGAGGCAGGACGAGGTGTAATAAGTCAGCGCACGTGTGGCTTCCGCGTATGCGCGCATGGTCAGCAGCATGCGTTTGACATCGGGGTGATAAATGATCGGCACCGATTTCGGCGACGCGCCGAACGATGCCGGCACCGGTGTAACAGGTCTGCCCTGCACACGCTCGCGCGCCCACACCAGCGCATGCTGATACGCACGCTCGGAAATCGATACGCCTTCGAGACCAACGCCAAGCCTTGCTGCATTCATCATCACGAACATGTACTCAATGCCGCGATTGGGTTCTCCGACCACATAGCCGGTCGCCCCCCCCGCATCACCGTATGCCATCACGCAAGTCGGACTGCCGTGAATGCCCATTTTGTGTTCGATGGAAACACACTTCACGTCATTGCGCTCGCCGAGTGAGCCATCCGCATTCACCATGAATTTCGGCACGATGAACAGGGAGATTCCCTTCACACCATCCGGCGCGCCTTCGATGCGTGCGAGCACCAGATGCACAATGTTCTTGGTGAAATCGTGCTCGCCATAGGTGATGAAAATTTTCTGGCCAGAAATCTTGTAGGTGCCGTCGGCTTGCGGAATCGCTTTTGAGCGTACCAGCGCCAAATCCGAACCGGCCTGCGGCTCGGTGAGATTCATCGTGCCAGTCCATTCGCCAGCCACCATCTTCGGCAGGAAGATATCCTGCAGTGCCTTCGACCCGTGCGACTTCAATGCCTCAACTGCGCCACCAGTCAGCAAGGGGCAAAGTTTGAATGCCATGTTCGCACTGCCCAGCATTTCGCTGACAGGTGTTGAAACGAGATGTGGCAAACCCTGACCGCCATATTCAGCGGGCCCCGCGATGAGGCTCCAGCCGCCATCGATGTATTGCTGGTAGGCGTCCTTGAAACCTTTCGGCGTAGTGACGACGGTGTCGGTGATCGTTGCACCTTCCATGTCGCCGCTGCGATTCAACGGCGCGAGAACTTCTTTGGAAAACTTTCCGGCTTCCTCAAAAATTGCACTCACCAGATCTGGCGTGACTTCTTCACAGCCGGGCAGCCTGGCGATTTCATCGAGCCCGATGACATGCTCAAGCAGAAAATTCATGTCTTTCAGCGGGGCGTTATATTCGGACATGCGGTTCTCCATTTGTCCTCTCACTCTTGCGGGCGGAGGAATATTTTTCAGAGTGCTGCGGTCAACTCCGGCACCAGCGTGAAGAGGTCGCCCACCAAGCCATAATCAGCAACCTGGAAAATCGGCGCTTCGGGGTCCTTGTTGATCGCAACAATCACCTTGCTGTCTTTCATGCCGGCCAGGTGCTGGATCGCACCGGAAATACCAACCGCAATATAGAGCTCGGGGGCCACGATCTTGCCAGTCTGGCCTACCTGATAATCGTTGGGTACGAAACCCGCATCCACAGCTGCACGCGATGCACCGAGAGCCGCGCCCAATTTGTCGGCCAGCGGCTCGAGCACCTGGCGATATTTGTCGCCATCACCCATGCCGCGACCGCCGGAAACGATACGCTTGGCCGCAACCAGTTCGGGACGATCCGACTTTGTGAGTTCCTGTTTTAATATTTTCGATTGCCCTGAATCGGCGGCAACTGCGATGTTTTCAATCGCTGCCGCACCGCCAGTTGCAGCGACGGCGTCGAAGCCGGTGGCGCGCACTGTGATGACTTTGATGGCGTCGGTCGATTGCACCGTTGCGAAAGCGTTGCCCGCATAGATGGGTCGCACGAAAGTATCGGGCGATTCGACGCTGATGATTTCTGAAATCTGCGCCACGTCCAGCAGTGCAGCCACGCGCGGCATGACATTCTTGCCATAGGCTGAGGCCGATGCGAGCAGGTGCGAATAATTTTTGGCGATGCCTACGAGCAACGGCGCCAGATTTTCCGGCGATCCGCCAGCGTAGTGCGGCGCATCAGCCACCAAGATTTTCGCAACACCTGCCACTTGTGCCGCAGCACTCGCAGCACCGCTGCAAGCGCTTCCTGCCACGAGCAAATGAATTTCGCCGCCAATTTTTTGTGCGGCCGCGACGGCGTTCGTGACACCAGGTTTCAACTGCTGGTTGTCGTGTTCCGCGAGTACGAGAATCGCCATGTTCAGATCACCTTCGCTTCGTTCTTCAGCTTGTCAATAAGTGCGGCGACATCGGTCACGATCACGCCACCCTTACGTTTGGGCGGCTCAACGACTTTCAGCGTTTTCAATCGAGGAGTGACGTCTACACCGAGTGTTTCCGGTGTCATCACATCGAGTGGTTTCTTCTTGGCCTTCATGATGTTTGGCAGCGTCGCATAGCGCGGCGTATTCAAACGCAGATCGGTGGTGATAATCGCAGGCAACTTGATCTCGATGGTTTCCATGCCGCCGTCGATTTCGCGCATTACCTCGGCCATGCCCGAAGTCACGGTCACTTTCGAGGCGAAGGTAGCCTGCGGCCAATCCAGCAGGGCCGCCAACATTTGTCCGGTTTGATTGGAATCATCGTCGATCGCTTGTTTTCCCAGAATAACCAGCTGCGGCGATTCCTTCTCGCAAATAGCCTTCAATAATTTTGCGACGGCCAGCGGCTGCACATCGGCAACGGTCTCAACCAGTATCGCGCGATCGGCACCCATTGCAAGCGCGGTACGCAACGTTTCCTGACATTGCGTCACACCGATGGAGACAGCAATAATTTCCGTCGCCACGCCAGCTTCCCGCAGCTTGATGGCTTCTTCAATGGAAATTTCGTCGAACGGGTTCATCGACATTTTGATATTAGTCAATTCGACACCGCTCTGGTCTGCCTTGACGCGGACCTTGACGTTGTAATCAACCACACGTTTCACTGGGACGAGGATTTTCATATGCACAGGACGAAAGGAAGAAGAAAAGGAATTAAAACGACCGTTTTAATTATAGACGAGTGGCGTCAGAATTCAGCATGCGGCATGCAGTTTCTGCGCACCGAAGCGGTGTAGCCGGCCCTGGAATGGACGACTATTTCGAGGTCTTTTTGCCGAACCGATACTCGATTTCGCCAACGATTCCACGCCGAAATAGCAGCACGCAAATGACGAAGGTCACACCCATGATGATCGTCACCCATGAACCAAGGCCAGATAGATAATTCTGCATGGTGATGATCGCGCTCGCACCGACTACCGGCCCAAGGATCGTGCCCATGCCGCCCAAAAGCGTCATCAGCACAACTTCACCCGACATCTGCCAGCCGACATCCGTCAACGTTGCAATTCCCAGTGCCAGCGACTTCACCGCACCTGCCAAGCCAGCGATGGCGGCAGACAAGACAAAGGCCATGAGCTTGTATTTGTCGACGTCATAGCCCAGCGAAAGTGCACGCGGTTCATTTTCCCGGATTGATTTCAGGACTTGGCCGAACGGCGAATAGATGATGCGCTGAATCAACCAGAAGCCAAAGATGAAAAATGCCAGCACAAAGAAATACATCGCCGTATCGCTGGTGAGATCGATGAGGCCAAGAAATTTTCCGCGCGGAATGCTCTGGATGCCATCTTCGGCGTATGTGAACGGTGCCTGTACACAAAAGAAGTAAACCATCTGCGACAGCGCCAGCGTCACCATTGCAAAGTAAATCCCCTGTCGGCGCACCGCAAGCCAGCCGACCACGTAACCAAGGACTGCCGTACAGGCGGTTGCGAAAATCACTGCGACCTCCGGTGTCCAGCCCCACTCCTTGGCAGCGTGTCCGCAGACGTAGGCCGCCAGACCGAAAAACATGGCGTGGCCAAACGAAAGCAATCCCGTAAAGCCGATGAGCAAATTGAATGCACACGCAAACAAGCCAAAGCAAAGACAGGTCATCAGAAAAACCGGGTAACCGACGAACGGCGCTATGACAGCCGCAATCAGCAGGACCAGGTAGAGCGTTGCTGTCTTGTTCATTTCTCGCGCCCGAAAAGACCGGTCGGACGAATCAGCAGCACGATCACCATGATGATGTACACCACCGTCGATGATGCTTCAGGATAAAACACCTTGGTCAGCCCCTCGATAATGCCGAGTGCGAGACCCGTAAGAATAGAACCCATGATCGATCCCATGCCGCCAATCACGACCACGGCAAACACGACAATGATGATGTTTGATCCCATCAATGCGCTGACCTGATAGACAGGCGCTGCAAGCACGCCGGCCAGACCAGCGAGGCCGACCCCAAAGGCGTAGGTCAATGTCACCATCAAGGGAACATTGATACCAAATGCCTGTACCAGTTTTGGATTTTCCGTCCCGGCACGCAGATAGGCACCGAGCTTGGTTTTTTCAATCATGTACCACGTTGCAATACAGACCACGGCCGAAGCGAAAACCACCCAGGCACGATATTTCGGCAGGAACATGAAACCGAGATTGAACACCCCCTTAAATACATCGGGAGCATCGTAGGGGGCGCCTGATGACCCGTATGCTTCGCGAAACGCGCCTTCGAGTATCAGAGCCAGTCCGAACGTGAGCAGCAAACCGTAGAGATGATCGAGCTGATACAACCAGCGCAACATCGTTTTCTCAATAATGACGCCGACGATGCCAACCCCGACCGGCGCCAGCACCAGTGCAAACCAGTAATTGACGTCTGCATATTTAAGCAGCATCCACGAAAACATCGCGCCCATCATGTAGAGCGCGCCGTGAGCGAAATTGACAATGTTCAGCATACCGAAAATCACGGCGAGACCAAGCGACAGCATCGCGTAAAACGCGCCGTTGACCAGCCCGATGGTGAGCTGGCCCATGAAGGCCTGGATAGGAACGCCGAAAATTTCAGTCATGTCATTTCAACAGGATTTGTCGAGCCAGCTTGCGAATGCGAGCCGACCCGACCGTACGACATTAAGGACTACGACTTCTTGAACTGCGGGCAGCGTGAGTTGGCCAACGACTGGAATGCATCATCGCCTTTTACCGTTCCCTTGAGCTTGTAGTAATCCCACGGTGCCTTCGATTCTGCGGGCGATTTCACCTGGAACAAATACATGTCGTGCACCATGCGGCCATCTTCACGAATCTTGCCGTTTTTCGCGAACATGTCGTTGATCGGCATTTCATGCATTTTCTTCATCACCGCTGCGGTATCGTCGGTACCGGCTGCTTTGACGGCATTCAGATAATGCAGGGTCGCCGAATAAACGCTGGCGTGATTTGAATTGGGCTTTTTCTTCATGCGGTCTTCGTACCTCTTGGCCCATGCACGCGTTTCCGGATTCATATCCCAGTACCAGCCTTCGGTCAGGTACAAGCCCTGCGCTGTCTTCAGGCCGACCGCATTCACATCCGTGATCAGCATCAGCAACGCCGCCAGATTCTGTTTCTGCGTAATGCCAAACTCAGCAGCAGACTTGATGCTGTTAACGGTGTCGCCGCCAGCATTCGCGAGGCCAATAATCTTCGCGCCCGACGTTTGCGCCTGCAACAAGAATGATGAGAAATCGCCTGTTGAAAGTGGGTGACGGACCGCACCAAGAACTTTGCCCCCAGCCGCCTTAACGACTTCGCCGGTGTCTTTTTCAAGCGAATGTCCAAACGCATAGTCAGCTGTGAGGAAGAACCAACTGTCGCCGCCGTCTTTCACGATCGCTTTGCCGACCACATTGCCGAGCGCAATCGTATCCATCAAATAGTGGATGCCGGTAGCTGGTGCGCAATCCTCATTGGTCAGGCGCGCACTTGCCGCACCGTTGACGATGGTGATTTTATTTTTTTCCTTGCCCAGCGCCGTCACTGCGAGCGCCACGCCAGAATTCAGATTCTCAACCGTCATGTCGACCTTGTCGCGGTCAAACCATTGCAGCGTAACGTTCTTGGCGATGTCTGGTTTGTTTTGATGGTCGGCGCTGACGACCTGGATTTCCTTGCCGAACATTTTGCCGCCGAAATCTTCGACCGCCATCTTTGCCGCCATTACAGCACCCGGCCCGCCGTATTCCGCATACACGCCGGACATATCGGTCAAGACACCGATGCGGACCACGTCATCGGATAATTTTCCCTGCTGGGCTTGTGCAACCGACAGCCCTGTTGCCAGACACGCCGCGACTGCGGCCGCTATCAATTTACGTTTCATGCTCTCTCTCCTGTAGTTAATCCAAATCACACGCTTTGCAATTTAAGGAACCTCTGACCAAGTCCATTCCGAAAATATTGCGTCGATATTGGGGCATCTGCAGCGTTGCACTCCTCGTGCGGTAGCCCGGGCAACGCACCTTCGTCGCGCGCCTTGCATATGCCCCAATCTCAACACAACCTTTTCGAAAGCGACTTAATCATAGGTTCCCAAACTCAAACCCCGAGGTAATCATGCAGCATGTCCGCTTTCGCAGCCAGCTCATGCTTCTCGACCACTGCCGCAATCTTGCCATGCTCAACAACGTAATGCCGGTCTGCCAGCGGCGCCGCAAACCGGAAATTCTGTTCGACCATGATGATGGTCATTCCTTTGGCTTTAAGCTCGCGAATCACGCGTCCCAGCGTCTGCACGATGACCGGCGCCAACCCTTCGGTGATTTCATCGAGCAGCAAAATTTTTGCTCCCATCCGCAGGATGCGTGCCATCGCCAGCATCTGCTGCTCACCGCCGGATAGGCGCGTGCCCTGGCTGTTGCGGCGCTCCTTAAGATTGGGAAACATCACGTAAATTTCATCGATCGACATGCCGCCTTCGCCAATTCTGGGCGGCAGCAATAAATTTTCTTCGCAACTCAGGCTGGAAAATATTCCGCGCTCCTCCGGGCAATAACCCAAACCCAGGCGCGCGATCTGGTGCGTCGATAGATGAACAGCCTCAACGCCATCCACTTTTACCGATCCGGTGCGAACACCGGTCAACCCCAAAATTGCTTTGAGCGTAGTCGTGCGCCCAGAACCATTGCGCCCAAGCAGCGTAATGAGTTCACCGCGCTTGATCTCAAAATCCATGCCATGCAGGATGTGCGACTCGCCATACCAGGCCTGCAAATTGGAAACGCTGAGCAATGCCAGGTTTGTCACTGCACTCACGCCGCCTCCGGCTCAACGGTACCCACATACGCTTCGAGCACTTTCGGATCTTTCGACACCACTTCGTACGGACCTTCGGCGAGTACCGAGCCGCGCGCCAGTACCGTGATCGTATCGGACAAATTGGCGATCACACTCATGTTGTGTTCGACCATGAGCACGGTACGATTCACGGCGACTTTGCGGATAAGGTCAACCACACGGCTTACGTCTTCGTGTCCCATGCCTTGTGTCGGTTCGTCGAGTAGCATCAGCTCCGGGTCGAGCGCCAGCGTGGTTGCAATTTCGAGCGCGCGTTTGCGACCATACGGCAGCTCCACGGTCTGGGTATTGGCAAACGAAGTCAGGTCAACCGCATCGAGTAGCTCCAGCGCGCGCGCATTGAGCGAATACAAACTGGATTCTGATTTCCAGAAATGAAAGCTCGTACCTAGTTTTCGTTGTAGCCCGATGCGCACATTTTCGAGTACCGTCAGATGCGGGAACACAGCAGAAATCTGGAATGACCTGACCATGCCACGACGCGCCACCTGCGCCGGTTTTTCAGCGGTGATGTCGTGGCCGTTATAAAGAATCGAGCCCGCAGTCACCGGCAAAAATTTGGTGAGCAAATTAAACACTGTCGTCTTGCCTGCGCCGTTGGGGCCGATCAGGGCGTGAATCGAACCGCGCCGGACTTTAAGCGCGACGCGATCA
>JANYFH010000062.1 GCA_025362705.1 Betaproteobacteria bacterium | reverse complement strand
GGCGCGGATCTGGGCGATATCGCCAACTACCCGGATTTGAATCGCGCTACCCTCTCCCTGTTGATACCGAACTCCGATAAATGGCACTACGATAACCAGCCGGTTTGTCAGACGCTGACATTCGATGAATATTGCCCCAAGGGGGATTGTGCGTCGGCGAGGGTGCCGGTATTGGTGAAAATACTGTCCGACTTCACCAATCCACCGGAAATACGCGCCATGGCAGCACGTTTCCTGGTGCACCTGGTAGGCGACATTCATCAACCCCTGCATGCGGCCGACGACGGCGACGCAGGCGCCAATTTCAAAAATGTATTGCTGCCGGGTGCGACGGTTGCCCGTCGCCTGCATTCGGTCTGGGATAGCGATTTGGTCAAGCTCACGTTGCGAGGCAGTAGCGAGCGCGAATTCGCACAGCAACTTTTGAGTCGCTACCGGACCAAGGAAATGCGCGATTGGCAAAAGACCGACATCCGCGACTGGATGAATGAATCCTATGAATTGAGCAAATCGGTGACCTACGCGAAGCTGCCAAGTTTTGTTTGTCGCGAGCCGTGGACGGCAACGCCAATTGCGCTTCCACAGACCTATGTTGACGCCGCTGTCGAGGTGATTCCGATCCAGCTTGCCAAGGCAGGTGCGCGGGTCGCTGCTGTGCTGAACAGGGCGCTCGATCCGACACCGTATATCGAAGGACCGGTGGTGGCACCGGTAGTGAAGTAGCGCCGCTCATTCGCGACTCATTGCCTCTCGCTGCGATGTCGAGGCGAAAAACCCTGCTCGCGCTGGCATTGCTGGCGTTTATCGCCGTCGCCTTGTGGGCCACGCCGAAAATTCTGCGCAGGCTCGACATGCAAGGGCTGAAACATGTCACCGTTGCCAAAGGGTTGGAGTTCCCTTGGTCGCTGGCGTTTCTGCCTGATGGCCGCATGCTGGTGACCGAGCGTCCCGGACGCATGCGCATTGTCAACATGGATGGAACACTCGGCGCGCCTTTTGCCGGCCTGCCTGCAGTGTTGGCAGAAGGTGAGGGCGGTTTGCTCGATGTAGTGCTTGATCCGAAATTCAAGGACAACGCCACAATCTACTGGAGCTATAGCGAACCCGCACCAACGGGGCAGAAGGGCGGCAGTACCGCCGTTGCGCGCGGCAAGCTGGCGGGCACGCAGTTATCCGATGTTCGTGTGATATTTCGCCAGGCAGAAAAAGTCGACGATGGCCGTCATTACGGTTCGCGTCTCCTGTTTACGCCGGATGGCAAGCTGCTCATCACACTGGGGGATCGTTCGCATCGTGATGATGCACAAAAACTCTCAAGCGCGCACGGCAAGATCATGCGCATCGAGACCGATGGCAAAGCGGTCGCTGACAATCCGTTCATTGCTACAGAAGGCGCGCTACCGGAAATCTGGACTCTCGGCCACCGCAACGTGCAGGGCATCGCCTACCATCCCGAAACCGGCGAGCTGTGGGCAAGCGAACACGGGCCGCAAGCGGGCGACGAACTCAATATCATCGAACGCGGAAAGAACTACGGCTGGCCGGTGATTACCTATGGTTGCGAATACAACACCTGCGCCAAGATCGGCGAAGGTACAGAAAAGGCCGGCATGGAGCAGCCAGTCACATGGTGGAGCCAGGGCGGGTTTGCGCCCAGCGGTATGACGTTTCTGACGAGTGATCGTTACCCCGGCTGGAAGGGGCAGATGTTCATTGGTACGTTGGCCGGGCAGGCGATGGTGCGAATCAAGATCGAGGGCCACAAAGTGGTGGAGCAGGAACGCCTGCTCATCGCGTTGAGGGAGCGCATTCGCGATGTGCGCCAAGGCCCTGACGGCTGGCTTTATGTGCTCAATAGCAGTCCCGACGGGCGCATTATCCGCATTGAACGCTGATGCCGGATGATGTGCATTACCACTCGCTCAGGCCTTCAATTTCATAGAGTTTTTTCCAGCTCGCGCGTGCACGCACGAGGTCGGCAAGTTTTTTCAGCGCGGGCCATTCGGTAACCGGGCGCGGCATGTTGCGCGACCAGCGCATCAGCATCGTTAACAGCAAATCGGCACCGGAAAATTCGCGGCCGAGCAGATAAGGCCCATTTGCGGCGAGATGCGCGTCGAGACGATCCCACACCGCCGCAATATTGGCCTGTAGTGCAGCGCGCGTTTCAGGCGTGTGCTCCGTGGTTCCCAGCATTGGCGGATAAAACCACAGACGATAAGTGGCGGCGAGCGCGTTACTCAGATAGACGATCCACTGCGTCCATTCTTCACGTTCAGGTGTGCCGGCTGCTGGTGCCAAATGCGCCTCGGGGTGGCGCTCAGCCAGGATCATCAACAGCGCCGCGGATTCCGTCATCGGTTTGCCATCGATCAACAGCGTCGGCACCACGCCGTGCGGATTGAGTTTCAGATACGCTGCGCTGTGCTGCGCATCCTTCTCGAAATCGACCAGTTCCAGACGATACGGCGCACCGATTTCAAGCAGTGCGAGATGCACCACCATGCTGGCGGTACCCGGGGAGTAATAAAGTGTGTACATGTGGTTTCCTTGTTTAGTACGATTTTAGCAAGCGCAGTGCCGAAACAAAATTTGTGTTTCTCGTGTATGGAACAGTGCCGGGGCGAGG
>JANYFH010000126.1 GCA_025362705.1 Betaproteobacteria bacterium | reverse complement strand
AGCGCTCGTGAAGGCCACGATCGAATCTTTGCGCCGTGATTTGGCCGATCTGCCGGAAGACCCTTACCTGCTTTTTAACACCAACGTGGAATCGTCGGAACACGTCGGCCAATCGACGTTACCGCCGGACGCCGGAATGCTGGATCAAATAATGAGCCAGGGCAAAGGCCGCGATCTGGTCGGCTTGTATGCCTCAGGTGTCATTTATAAAGGCTTCGCCAATTCACTCGGTCAACGCAACTGGCATCGCGTAGACAATTTCAACTTTGAATGGTGCCTGTATCACGCTGCCGACAAGGCGGTAAAAAATGGTTATGCCGGCACGCACTGGAAACCAGCAGAGTTCGAACAAAAAATGGCCGCCAGCGCCAAACAACTCGATATTCTCAAGCACCCGCCAAAGGTATTGCATCCCGGGCAATATCGCGCCTATCTGGCGCCGGCCGCAGTGAACGAAATTGTCGGCCTGCTTTCATGGGGCAGTTTCGGCATCAAGTCGCAACGCAACAAGCAAAGCCCGCTGATGAAACTCGAAGATGGAACGATGGCCTTGCATTCAGCGGTAAACCTTCGCGAAAACAGTCGTGACGGTGTCGCACCCGGTTTTCAGGCTGACGGGTTTTTGAAGAAACCCGAAGTCTCGCTCATTGCCGGTGGCAAACATGCCGGCGCGCTGATCAGCCCGCGTTCTGCACGCGAATTCGCCATCGACAATAACGGTGCAAACGCAGGTGAAGCACCGGAAGCTCTGGATATGGCGCCGGGCACTTTGCAACGCGACGCCATTCTCAAAACGCTAGGCACCGGTCTCCTGATCGGGAACCTTCATTACCTGAACTACTCAGACCGAATGGCATGTCGCATGACCGGCATGACGCGCTTTGCGACCTTCTGGGTGAAGAATGGTGAAATTCAGGCACCACTGAACGTGATGCGATTTGATGATTCCGCGTATCGTTTGCTCGGGGATAACCTGCTTGGCCTGACCGAGGAGCGCGACTGGCTGCTCGACTCAGCGAGCTATGAGGAACGCTCCACCGGTTCGGCGCGGTTGCCCGGCGCGTTAGTGAAGGATTTTGCGTTGACGTTGTAGTAGTTTTCCACTTGCGCCGATTGACGTGTCGGCACCGCATCTGTACGCTGACTTTATTCAAAAACAAGAGCCTTGGGATGATCTTGAAACAGCATCTGAAATTGATTGGCGTATTGTGTTTCACGAGCTTCAACGTGATTGCGTTTGGTCAGACAGCCACGCCTCTGGCTGCAGTGGAAGCGCCGCGCACGATGCCCGCAGACACGCATGCAACGGCGGCCGCACAAATCAATGCGCAGGAATTGGCCACGCCGATCAATCCATCGGACCCGCAGAAATTCAATGATGCCGATCTCTGGCAGCGGGTGCGTCGCGGCTTCGTGATGGACGAACTCAATTCGCCGCTGGTGTTGCAGCAGGAGCAGTGGTACGCCAGTCGTCCGGATTACATCCAGCGCTTTGTTGATCGCGGCTCCAAGTACCTGCATCACATCGTTGAAGAAGTCGAGAAACGCGGCATGCCGATGGAAGTGGCGCTATTGCCGATCATCGAAAGCGCATTCAACCCACAGGCGTTCTCGACCGCGAAAGCATCGGGCATGTGGCAGTTCATCCCATCGACTGGCAAGAATTTCGGATTGAAACAAGACTGGATGGCGGATAACCGGCGTGATGTTGTTCTCTCCACCGGAGCCGCTCTCGATTACCTGCAAAAACTTCACGGCATGTTCAACTCATGGGAACTCGCCTTTGCAGCGTACAACTGTGGCGAAGGCTGTGTTGCGCGTGCAATTTCGAAAAACGAGAAAAAGGGGCTGCCCACCGATTATCTGAGCCTCAATCTGCCACCTGAAACACGCAGCTACGTGCCAAAGCTGATCGCTGTAAAAAACATCGTTCTTTCGCCTGGCAGCTATGGCATCGAACTCGAAGCGATGGAGAATCGTCCGTACTTTGCGAAAGTAGTGGCGCCTGAAAAAATCGATACCCATCTCGCCGCGCGCTTGGCCGAAATGCCGGAAACCGAATTCGCCACCTTGAACCCTGCCTTCATCCGCCCCGTTGCCGCCTCTGGTACTGGCTACTTTTTGGTGCCTTATGAAAAAGCGGAAACGTTCCGCGCCAATCTTGATCTCTATCGCTCACTGAACGGCCCGATGGTGTCGTGGCAGACGGTCAACGCCAAGCGCGGCGAATCGATCGATGCCATCGCCAAACGCCACGGCATGACCGGCTCATATCTGCGAGCCACCAACGGCGCACTCAGGGAAAGGAAAGGCAAACTTACTGTCGCGGCGACCATCATGGTGCCGATGACGGGCAAGGCGCAAATCATCAGCGCCACACTCGATCAGAAGGTTGCACTGCAGGCTGCGCAATCGACGACGCCAGCTGATGCGCACACTGAAACGAAGATCGCTAAAGTGGCTGCAGCCCCTTACGTCCAAACCGTAAAAACAGAGGCTACGGTGAACCCGGTTGCTGTCGTGAGCATTGCCGCCAAAATGGATGAAACAATCCAACCACCTAACGCACATCGCGTGCAGCGCAGCGAAACCCTGTTTTCGATTTCCAAACGGTACGGCGTGACGATTGAGGAGATCAAAGTCTTCAATGCAATGAAAACCAATACCGTACAGGTGGGCCAAAACCTTTTGCTCACGGCAATCGCTCCCGCGATTATGGCAACGTCAAGCTCCGCTGCGGTCATGCGCGTAAGTACAAATGCGAAGCCAGTCCAACGCAAACCGTCAACTTATACGGTACGATCCGGTGACACGCTCTACGCAATTGCACTCAAACATGCCGTTGAACTCGATGATCTGCTGCGCTGGAACAAACTCAGCGCCAAATCTGTTCTGCAGCCGGGAAATAAAATCCGCGTAACGCTTTAAGCGCAAGGGCAATAAAAAACGCAGGGCGCCTATCTCGTAAATCGCTTTACCGAGACTTTCATCGCGGATTTTTGTGTTGAAGGTGCCATTGACTGGTCGAGGCTGGTGAAATTCAATTCGGCATCTGGCTGATGAATCGCTCTCACTGATTGAACTGCAGAGCAGTCACTTAGGCCAGATTGTTACGACAGCGAGGCTATCCATGCACCCTGTAGGCCGACCTGAAAATCGCGCCAATTTAACCGCCGCGATCATCAATCGTAATATCAACCATCAACTCATTGGCCAGACTCTCAAGTCCGCTACGCAACTCGTCCGTATCGAGAGAAGCCGGCACCAGCAGCCGCGCATTCATCTGAAACATCTGCTCGCCTGACCACGCGCCGCTGACAACTTCGGTCTTCAATTTTTCGATGCTGATGCCGCGCCGCGCAAGCTGGCTGGAAATACTGTGGATGATTCCTGGCCTGTCATTACCGACCAGATCAAGAATCAAGCGGCGCGCCGCGACCGCGCTTTCTCCGGTTTCACCTTTCGCGACAGCAACTCGCATGCCGGGCGAATCGAGCGTCCGCAGCGCTGTCATCAACGCGTCACACTGCCCCGCAGGAACCTGCAATTGCACGATGCCTGCAAACTGCCCGGCGAAATTAGCCATCAGGCTATCCGTCCAGTTCGCGCCAAACTCGACCGCCTTGTCCGAGATCGCGCTAACGATGCCGGGTCTATCAGGACCGATGACGGTGATGACAAGTGAAGTGAGCATATTGATGTCTCCTGGCCGGGAAAAAAATATCACACAATTATATTCACACTCATTATCGCCTTTCTTGTTCGTTGATGATTCAGCAAAGCGCTGCGAAAGCGCTTCAGGAAGCGCTGATTTACTCCCCGCGAGGGCGCGCGCCTTGATTTGGGATGGGATGCAAGGCGCAAACCGGAGCCATAGCACCGCTA
>JANYFH010000364.1 GCA_025362705.1 Betaproteobacteria bacterium | reverse complement strand
AGCGAATCAACTCCCCACGCCCAACGCGGCCTTCGGCCACAAGCTGCGTGAATTGTGGTCGCTGGATCCGTCCATTCACTTTCTCAATCATGGCTCCTTCGGCGCCACGCCGCGTTATGTGCAGGCAGCGCAGTCTCGCTGGCGCGAGGAATTGGAACACGAGCCGGTGCACTTTATGGTCGATACTTTGCCAGAAGCATTGCAGACTACGGCTAGCCGACTGGCCAATTTCGTCGGTGCGTCACCTTCACATCTGGCGTTTGTCGAGAACGCAACGTCGGGTGTAAATGCAGTGCTGCGCTCAATGCGCTGGAACGCAGGGGACCGCATCGTGCTGGGTAACCACGCTTATCCCGCCGTGAAGAACACGGTGCGTTTCTTGGCTGAACGTCACGGACTCACGGTTGTGGAAGCGCAGATTCCGTGGCCGCTTGCGGATGCGGACGCGCTGACAGCTGCATATACGAGCGCAATTGCGGGTGGTGCGCGCATCGTGATCATTGATCATATTTTTTCGCCGCTGGCCGTGGTGACGCCGCTCGACGCGATTGCCTTGCTGTGCAAAGCGCGCGGCATACCGGTGCTGGTGGATGGTGCGCATGCGCCGGGCATGTTGCCGCTTTCATTGGATGCATTGGGCGACATGGGTGTTATCTGGTACGTCGGCAATTGCCACAAATGGCTGTGCGCACCCAAGGGCTGTGGATTCATCGTCGCCACACCGGAAGGCCAGCGCGATCTGCATCCGGCGGTGATTTCGAATTTCTTCGGCGAAGGCTTTACAAGAGAGTTCGCCTGGACCAGCACCGGCGACCCGAGCGCGCAGCTGGCGGTGACTGCCGCGCTGGAATTTATCGAAGCGCTTGGCGTGACACGCTATCGCGACGCGCTGCGTAATCAGGCGCGTGCGGCGGCTTCAATTCTCGCGAATGCGTGGGGCGTGACACCTGGCGCACCATCCGAAATGTTCGTCGGTATGGTGACGTTACCGCTGCCCGTCAATGAGCCAGCGAGTACAGAAAGTGTCGCACGCTGGCGGCAGAAGCTGCTGCACAAACACAACATCGAAGTACCCATTCACGCCATCGAAGGCCGTCTCTGGGTGCGCATCTCTGCACAGGTGTACAACGAACCTTCTGACTATGAGGCCCTGGCGCGGGTGTTTGGTTAGGGTAAACGTAAGGGACAATCAGACGCCGTCCGGCGCGCAGGCGCGTTGCGGAAAGCACACTCGCTCACGATGCACAACTCTTCCCCGACAGCGCTGGCGAGCAGCTCCGTTTAAAGGCTATATTCTCATTGTCTGCCTTTACGAAAGCCCCACCATGCACTATCGCAACCTCGGCAAGTCTCCACTCAAGGTTTCCACGTTGTGCCTCGGCACGATGACGTTTGGCGATCAGACCGATCTTGCCGAGGCGCGCAACATCGTTGCACATGCGCGCGAAAACGGCGTCAATTTCATCGATACGGCAGATGTCTATTCGACAGGTGGGTCGGAAACGGTGGTGGGTGAGTGTTTGCGGGGAGACCGCGCAAAATGGATCCTCGCCACCAAGGTTGGCAACAAGATGTCTTCAATGCCGAATGAATCACACTACGCGCGTACCTGGATGCTGCGCGAGTGCGATGCGAGTTTGTCGCGGCTCAACACTGATTTCATCGACATCTATTACATGCATCGCGATTTCAATGGCATGGATATGGAGGAACCGCTGCGTGCTATCGATGCATTGCTGCGCGCAGGAAAAATCCGCTACTGGGGCATATCGAATTTTCGTGGCTGGCGTGTCGCCGAAATCACACGCATGGCGCGCGAGCTGAACATGCCGGGCCCCTCGGTTTGCCAGCCTTATTACAACCTGCTCAACCGCATGCCGGAAGTGGAAGTGTTGCCCGCATGCGCGCACTACGGCATTGGCGTAGTGCCATACAGTCCGATTGCGCGCGGTGTATTGACGGGCAAATACGCGCCTGGGGCCAAAGCGCCAAAGGAATCGCGCGTCGGGCGCGGCGATACGCGCATCATGCAAACCGAGTTTCGCGAGGAATCATTGTTGATTGCACAAACGCTGCAAGGCCATTGTGCGAGTAAAAATATTTCACTTTCGCATTTCGCCACCGCGTGGGTGCTCGCCAACAAATCCGTGTGTGCTGTCATCGCGGGGCCGCGTACGCTGGCGCAATGGCAGGATTACTTTGGCGCGCTCGATCTCGCCATCACGACGGAGGACGAAACGCTGGTGGATTCCCTGGTGCGCCCCGGCCATCCATCCACACCGGGTTACAACGACCCGGCATATCCGTTGAGTACGGGACGACCGACAGCGCCAGGCTGAATTTGCGTGTCCGGTTTCGGGCGCCACGTCATGATCGTTGTTCATGCGGATGCGCTATTGCTTCCTGTCCACCAGCCTAAAATGTGCACTCCATTCATCTCGCGAAACTCATCCCAATTCCATGTCCCAATTATTTTCCCCATTCACGCTACGTGAGCTGACGTTCAAAAACCGCGTTTTCGTTTCGCCGATGTGCCAGTACAGTTGCATCGATGGCATGCCCAATGAGTGGCACATGGTGCATCTGGGCTCGCGCGCGGTCGGCGGTGCGGCAATGGTGATGACGGAAGCCGCCTCGGTGACGCCGGAAGGTCGCATTTCGCCCGAGGACGCCGGCATCTGGTCGGATGCACACGCGGCGGCGTGGCAACCGATTGCCGCGTTCATCAAGCGCCAGGGTGCAGTGGCAGCGATCCAGTTGGCGCACGCGGGCCGCAAAGCATCGACGTTTTCACCTTGGCGCGGCAGTGGCGCAGTGGCGGCTGATGCCGGTGGCTGGCCGGTGTTGGGACCAAGCGATACCGGGTTTTCACCAACATATCCGCTGCCGCGTCCAATGACGACCAGCGAGATCAGCGCGACGGTAGAGGCATTCGCTGTCGCTGCGAAGCGATCTCTGACAGCGGGTTTCGAAGTTGCGGAAATTCACGCCGCACACGGCTACCTGATCCACGAATTTTTATCGCCGCTGTCCAATCTGCGCACCGATGAATATGGCGGCTCGCTGGAAAATCGCATGCGCTTCGCACTACAGGTGTGCGAGGCGGTGCGCGAAGTTTGGCCTCAACACCTGCCCGTATTCGTGCGCCTTTCTGCGAGCGACTGGAAGGAAGGCGGTTGGGATGTTCTGCAATCGATCGAATTTTGCAAGCGTGCGAAGGCACTCGGCATCGATCTTATCGATGTTTCTTCTGGCGGCAATGTCGCCGACGCGAAGATGACCATTCGCCCAGGCTATCA
>JANYFH010000318.1 GCA_025362705.1 Betaproteobacteria bacterium | reverse complement strand
TTCCCATCACGATGGAAGCGATGGCGCCATTGCGTGTTGCGCGCTTCCAGTAGAGCCCGCACACTAGCGGTACAAACGCGCCAACCAGCGTGACCTGATACGCGCCCGATACCATTTCGTATATCGGCGTGCCTTTCATTACCACGGCATAGGCAAGTACGCAGCCGGTAAAAATAAACAGCGTGACACGGAAAGCACGCAGTTCCTGTTTATCAGTCAGACCACCCCGAATATTCTTGTAGATGTTTTCAACGAAGCTGGTGGATGGTGCCAGCAGCGTCGCCGATGCAGTCGATTTAATCGCCGACAACAATGCGCCGAAGAAAAACACCTGCGCGATAAACGGCATTTGCGTCAGGATGAAAGTGGGCAGTACGCGTTGCGGATCCCCGGCGAGCAGTTCCTTGGTTTTTTCCGGCATCGCGAGCACCGCACAGGCGACGATGAACATCGGCACAAACGCAAACGCGAGATACGAAAGTCCGCCAATCACCGCGCCGCGCGAGGCGGTTTTGGAATCCTTTGCCGACATCACGCGCTGGAATACATCCTGCTGCGGAATCGAGCCCAGCATCATGGTGATCGCAGCGGCGAAGAAAAAAATCACATCGTGAAAATTGGGTGCCGGAAAAAACTTGAACCAGTCATTTGTTTGCGCGAGCGCGAATACTTTGTCGGCACCACCGGCCAAATTACCCGCCATGAACGCAATGATCGTGAGGCCGATGACGAGAACGATCATCTGGATGAAGTCAGTCCAGGCAATGGCCAGCATGCCGCCGAAAATCACATACGCCAGCACTGAAAGCGTACCGATCACCATGCCGGTATCGACGCTGATTGCGTTGTTGCTCACTACATTGAAAACCAGCCCCAGCGCAGTGATTTGCGCGGCGACCCACCCCAGGTAACTCAGGATGATCGTAATGGAGCAAAAAATCTCCACCGTCTTTCCAAATCGCTTGCGATAGAAGTCACCGATGGTCATGAGGTTCATGCGATACAAGCGCGCCGCGAAAAACAGGCCGACGAACACCAGGCACATCGACGCGCCGAACGGATCCTCGACCACGCTATTCAATCCCCCTTGCGCGAATTTGGCACTGATGCCCAGCACCGTCTCCGCGCCAAACCAGGTCGCGAAGGTGGTGGTGATAATCATCACCAGCGGCAGGCTTTTTCCGGCCAGCGCGAAATCGGTGGAAGTCTTCACGCGCGTTCCCGCGTACAAGCCGATGGCCAACGTGCCAAGCAGATAAAGTACGACAAACCCCAGCAGTGCATTCATCAGCTTTTCCTTTTCACTTACAAGGTTTCCTTTTCGCTTACAAGGCTACATCACACCAAACAACAAAACGATATACATGCCCGCAATCAGCGTTGCCAGCATCACCAGCACCAGCAGCACGTTCGACTGCCAGCGTTGTGTGCGATTGACGCGGTTGATCGCTTTTTCGATTGCTTCCAGTCTGGCAGAAGGATCATTTTCCAGCGCGCGATGCACCAGCCGCGGCAACTGCGGCAACATCGATGTCCACTGCGGACCTTCTTTTTTCAATTGCTTGATGAGCCCGCGCCAGCCCAGTTGCTCATTCATCCATTTTTCCAGAATCGGCTGCGCGACGGGACGCAAATCGAGCTCAGGATAAAGTTGTCGGCCCAAACCCTCTACCTGCAACAAGGTTTTTTGCAGCAACACCAGTTGCGGCTGGATTTCCATCCGGAATCGCCGCGATACTTCAAATAAACGCAGCAGCACATTGCCAAAATAAATTTCTTTTAATGGTTTGTCAAAAATCGGCTCGCATACGGAACGGATGGCGCTTTCAAATTCGTCGACACGCGTGTCCTTTGGTACCCAGCCCGCCTCGATGTGCGCAACCGCAACCGCCTTGTAATCGCGCCGGAAAAACGCGGCAAAATTACGCGCAAGATAATTCTTGTCTTCGTCGGCGAGCGTGCCCATGATGCCGAAATCGACGCCCGAATAGACGCCATTGCGCCCCACAAAAATATTGCCCGGATGCATATCGGCGTGAAAAAAACCATCGCGAAACACCTGCGTAAAAAATATCTTCACGCCGTCAGAGGCCAGCCGCGCCAGATCGAACCCCGCCGCCTTTAGCTGGGCAATATCATTGACCGGGATGGCGTCGATCCGCTCCATCACCATCACG
>JANYFH010000312.1 GCA_025362705.1 Betaproteobacteria bacterium | reverse complement strand
TGATCGGGCGATCACTGCGTTGCGTGGTGGATCTCAAAAAACTCGGCGAGCGCCAGATCACGCTCGATTGCGATGTGCTGCAAGCCGATGGTGGTACGCGCTGCGCGTCGATCACGGGAGCGTTTGTAGCGCTGCACGACGCGGTTTCGGTATTGATGGGTAAGGGACTGATCAAGGAAACGCCGATCACGGATTTCATCGCGGCGATTTCTGTCGGTATCGGCAAGGCAGGACCGTTGCTTGATCTCGATTACATTGAAGATTCGACCTGTGAGACGGATATGAATGTGGTGATGACAGGGGCGGGCAAGTTTGTGGAGATTCAGGGCACGGCGGAGGGCGTGGCGTTCTCGAGGGCGGACATGGATGCCTTGGTGGGATTGGCGGAGCGGGGGATTTCGGCGTTGATTACAGCGCAGCGGACAGCGTTGGTTTCGTAGATGACCAAACACGCAAGGGACACATCACGACTGGTTGTCTGACCGCGTTTTGTCGCAATCGCTTTTGATTTTCCCCCGCACGGTAGCAAAACGGTGACGCCAATACTGTCATACCGAACCTGAACTCCTAACCACGAATGAATGACAAAACACAAGCACTGGCGCGGCGTTCAAGGTAAAAGTGTTCCGAAATCCGCATAAAATGGCGTTCTACGCCAATTTATGCCATGAAGTCACGTTGTTGATATGTGCGGCATTACCCGATGCGCTTGGCAAATATCGTCAGCGTTTGCCCCTCATGCTGAACCTGATCGAAGCCCAGCCAACCGGCCCTCTCAAACGTACCGACAGCCGAATGGGTCGCTGCATACAGTTTGGCAATTTGTAGCCGCGCGGCGTGTTTGCAGGTGGCACGAATCAATTCCTCAGCAACACCTTGTCCGCGATAAGGCGTATGCACGTACAAGCCGCGCAACCACGGGCCCACATGCGGATACGCGTCGAACGGATGATCGCGAATGGAACACACGCCCAGGGGCTGCAAAGCATTATCGAATGCAGCCAGCGCCAGCGGCATTTGGTCGCGGTTTGCAACGTCGCGAAAATCTGCCGCGATCTCTTCAAGCGACTTGTCGATGAACCACTCAGGCCATTCTTTTTTATACCAGGTCGCCAGCGCAGGAATGATTTCGGGAGTGTCTGCCAGCAGTCGCACCGAAACACGATCAGTCATGCGTATTGCTGCGCAGAATGTCGATCAGGCGTTTGGCCGCACTTAGCAATTTTTCGTCCTGAAGGTTTGCGCCGATTAGTTGCAGTCCCAGCGGCATGCGCTTCTTGCTGCGATAGACGGGGAGATTGATGGCGGGCAGATGAAGGATGCTCGCGAGGCGATTGAATACGGGGTCCCCGGTGGATGCCAAACCCCGCGGCGCGGCACCAGTTGCCGAGGGCATGAGAAGAATGTCGGCGTCGACGAACAATTGCGCGGCTTGCTTCCTCGCCACTTCGGTGCGCGCCATGGCGGCTTGATAAATATCAGCGGGAATCGCCGCACCTTCATCGAGAGTGGCGGCGAGTTCATTGCTCAAAAGGTGGCGGTGCTGCTGATGTTCGGTCGCGTAGAAGCGCGCCATTTCGGCCAACTGAACGATGCGCTGGTCAACTTGAGCCGCATCAAATATTGCGGGTAGCCGTGTTTCGCGCACACTTAAGCCGGCGCTGGTGAGCGCTTCGGCAGCCTCCGCGACCGCGACCGACATATCCACGTCGGCGTGTTCCATCAGGTTGGAGACAATCAAGATCCGCAACGGGCCTTTACCAAAATTCTGCAGTGGCGTTGCCGCAGCGCCGATCATCGCGGCAAACCAAAGTGCCGCGTCGTCAACGGTGCGCGTGAAAACGCCAACCGTGTCGAGCGTTTCCGATTGTACTTTCACGCCGGTTCGCGAGACCAGGCCGAACGTCGGTTTGAATCCCACCACACCGCAATACGCGGCCGGTCGAATCACCGAGCCCGCTGTCTGCGTGCCAAACGCGATTCGCACCATGCCCGCAGCAACGGCAGCAGCTGACCCAGAGGACGATCCACCAGGTGTGTGCTCAATATTCTGTGGGTTAAGCGTCCTGGCGGGATGGGTGGCGGCCAATTCGGTGGTCGCGGTTTTGCCGATCACTACAGCGCCTGCCACTTTTGCGAACGCGACGCAGCCTGCGTCCTGTTTGGCAATGTTGCCCGCGTAAATTGGTGAACCGCAGCCGGTTGGCATTCCTGCGACATCGATGATGTCTTTGACACCAACGGACATGCCGTACAGCAGGCCCCGATCTGGGGATTGATCGAGCAGACGGGCTCGCGCCAATGCGCCTTCACGATCAACAAATTCCCACGCGCCGATTTGCGCATCGAGCATTTCGATTTGGGCGAGACAGTCCTCAATCAGGAATTCGCATTCGCCGATAGCGCGGTCAGCCATCTTTATCTCATACCGGGCATCATGCCTTTCATGCCCCGCATCATCTTCGCCATGCCGCCGGCACCTTTCATCATCTTCATCATTTTCTGCATTTGCTCGAACTGCGCGATCAACCGATTCACTTCCTGCACGGTCACACCGGCACCCGCCGCAATGCGGCGCTTGCGCGTGGCTTTGAGCAGATCAGGCTTGCGGCGCTCGAGCGGGGTCATCGAATTGATGATGCCTTCAGTGCGGCGCATTTGTTTTTCCTGCAAGTCCGGCGCACCCTGGGCGGCCTGCGAAAGCTGCGCGGGAAGTTTATCCATCAATGCCGACATTCCGCCCATCTTGCGCATTTGTTGCAGTTGCATTTTGAAATCATCGAAATCAAATCCCTTGCCCGATTTGAATTTATCGGCGAGCTTTTTCGCTTCAACGACATCGACATTCTTCTGCACATCCTCTATCAGCGATAACACATCGCCCATGCCCAGAATGCGCGAGGCCATGCGCTCGGCGTGAAAGACTTCGAGGCCATCCATTTTTTCTGAGACGCCGGCGAACTTGATCGGCTGGCCCGTGATATGCCGAACTGAAAGTGCAGCACCGCCACGCGAATCGCCGTCGAGCTTGGTGAGAACCACACCAGTGAGTGGCAGCGTTTCGGAAAATGCTTTGGCGACGTTGACCGCGTCCTGGCCTTGCATCGCATCGACCGTGAATAGCGTTTCAATCGGGGTGACTGCCGCATGGATGGCTTTGATCTCGGCCATCATCGTATCGTCGATTGCCAGGCGTCCGGCGGTATCGATAATCAGCACGTCGTGAAAGTGCGTCTTTGCCCACTGCTTTGCGGCAACGGCAATATCGACCGGCTTTTGCGCGATATCGCTTGCGAAAAAATCAACGCCGACTTGTGCAGCCAGTGTTTTTAATTGCTCGATCGCGGCGGGGCGATATACGTCAGCACTGACCAGAAGCACTTTCTTTTTGTGTTGTTCCTTGAGCAGCCTGGCGAGCTTGCCCGCGCTGGTCGTTTTACCGGCACCCTGCAAGCCCGCCATCAGGATGATCGCCGGTGGTGTGGTGGCGAAATTGAGTGGCAGCGCGTTAAGTGTTGAGACGCGCGGGGCAGTGGTTGCAGCCGCATCACCACCCGACATCAAGGCGATCAACTCGTTGTGAACAATGCCGACAAATGCCTGCCCCGGCGTGAGGCTTTGCAGAACGTCGGCACCAAGCGCTTTTTCCTTCACGCGTGCGATGAAACCCTTTACAACCGGAAGACCGACGTCGGCTTCCAGCAGAGCCATGCGCACATCACGCAACGCGTCGGCGATGTTCTCTTCCGTGAAGCGCGATTGTCCTCGCAGCGTTTTGACGATGCCGGCTAGGCGGTTGGTGAGGCTATCGAGCATGGCGTTCCAGCATTGAAATTCGCCTCACGTAGAGGCTGGGGTGAAATCGGGATGGTGTAAACTCGATGCCTGAAAGCAATGCGACATTTCACGGAATTTACCCGTCATCCATGCCGAGTTTTGATCTTCATTTTACCACCGCCGTTCTGTACGCCGTGACCGCCATTGTCGCTTGGTGGTCGGCTGGCAACACCGCATTAGCGTCCGGCACGCAAACCGTCACAACGCAGAATGATCGGCGCGCCATCATGCGCGTTATGTTGGTTGTCGCACTGGTCACGCACGGCGTCGCACTTGG
>JANYFH010000275.1 GCA_025362705.1 Betaproteobacteria bacterium | reverse complement strand
ACCCGAAGACGCTGTCCGAACTTACACACCCTGTCGAGGCCACCTGTGCTGGCGATTCAACGCGGAAGGTGATCTACTCTCCTCGGGACGGCGGTTCGGTTCTCGTTGACCTGCGTGACTTTTGGCTTCAACAAGCACAGTTACGATTCGGATCTACGCAACTGGCGCAATTGGGATTGATTGACAACAATCGAACACCATCGTCCCTGCACGGGGCAGATTGACGTACAGTCGGCCTACAATCCATGATGCGTAAATCATAAATACAACTTATATAGAAAACAAATGGGGGCAGACTTCGTCGCGCAATGTGATTTTGAATTTGCTTAAGCGATCTACCACGTCCACCGGGATCGTTGGCACACTGTGTTTCGGCAGACGATACATTTCGTTCATGAGCGCGATACGCTCTGCAAAAGGTTTGTTCACTGTTTTCTCCGATATTTGCTCGGCAGATGGTAAACCAAAGTCATCAAAGGAAAACGCTGGGCAGGTTTTGCGTAACTCAAGCACTGGTGCGGCTCCCCGACTAACAATGGCTGGAGAGCCGCACCAAATGCCGTTGTACGTAAGATTGTGCTGAGAAACAGTATCCTATCCTCGAACGCGTTCGAGCGCATCGACCCGTGCCCGCACTGCAAAACAAAGCGGCCAGGCTCGCATTTCTAAGGCAACACCCGCCCCGACCGCGCCTTCACTGCCGACACATCCGCCTGATCGAACTTCCCATTGGCATCCACATCCGCGCGCACATTGGCGGTATTGACCAGTTGGCCGGCACGCGCTTTCACGGCCGAGATATCGGCGGCGCTGACGATTCCGCTGCTGTTAACGTCGCCGACCAGAAAGCCCATCGTTAGCGTAGCCGGTACGATGCCATTGACGCCCGTCAGGGATATCGTCACGCGCTGGTTGTCGGGAATCCCGGTCAACATGACTTCGACGGTGTTGCCGTTCGTCACGGGTGTGGCGGCGATGCCGACGGGCGTGACCTGTGCAGTGCCCGCATTATTGATGGCGCCGCTGAACCGGAACACAATAAGGTGGCCGTTGCGCCCGACGCGAGGTTCAACGCTAATGGGGCCGGTGGTATTGATGTCAACGTCAAAGGAACCGGGGAGGCTGCCGTGGGTTTTGCGCGATTTGACTGACTGAAGCGTAACCGCATTCGTGAGCAGTATCTGGTTGATCACCGACTGAATATTGGCCGGGTCAGTTGCTGCCGTGAGGGATGCGGACGTATCGGTCACTGAGGCCAGGTAGGTTCTCCCGATGGCGTAGGCGGCGTTATTCGAATAAGCCAGTATTTCCGGTGCTGTATCGAGCGCGTTGTACAAGACCGTGGCGGCGGCGACCTTGTTGTTGAATGTGACCTGGTCGATTCCCGAGGTGGTGGTTGTGTCGATGGCTATGGCCAGCGCCCCCGGTGTAAGACCACTTCCCAATTGGGCCGACCAGAACGAACTAGCCGCCGGGCTCGCAACGTGGCCGAACATGTTTATATAAAATTTGTCGACGATTTGAGCGCTGCTCAAGGCCCCAATGTTGGCTTCGGGCGAGTTCGCGATTGCGTTGGCGGCACCGGTGTTGCTTTGGCCCAGATAAAAGGACAGTGCTACAGCATCCACCGGCCGGCCGACAATACTGACGAACAAACGTTGCAGGCTTTGGACGGTCGCCGTCTGGGCTTGTGCTGCGGCAGGCGCGAGACACAGGACAAACAATGCGCCGGTCGCGGCGATCGCCAGGAAATGTTTCCGGGTTGTGCGCATGCTTGAGTCCTTGTCGTTGTTATTTTGTCAGGAGTCGCTAATGAGGGACGGCTGCGACTGCCCGAAACTGTAGCAGTGTTTCCGCCTTGGCTGAATTAACTTAAAGGGGTCTGCGTGATTTGTTTTTTGCGACCGCCAAATTAAATCACGCTGACCCCTTAAAATTAAGCGATCTACCACGTCCACCGGGATCGTGGGCACACTGTGTTTCGGCAGACGATACATTTCGTTCATGAGCGCGATGCGCTCGGCAAAAGGTTTGCTCACTGTTTTCTCCGATATTTGCTCGGCAAATGGTAAACCAAAGTCATCATGGGAAAACGCTGGGCATGTTTTGCGTAACTCAAGCACTGGTGCGGTTCTCAGGCCAATAATGGTTGGAGAGCCTCACCAAATGGCGTTCTACGTGAGATTGTGCTGAGAAACAATATCCTATCCTCGAACGCGTTCGAGCGCATCGACCCGTGCCCGCACTGCGCGAGCCAGCGGCGCGAGCACCGATTCCGGGAAAGGGGAAACACTGCTGACATTGATTTCGCATAGAACATAGCTGTCTGTGCCGTCGAGCTTTTTCTCGCCCAGCAGGAAATCACAGTCCCACAGCGCTGGCAATTTTTCGGTGGAAAGTTCAAACAACTCCTTGAGCTGGGGAATCCAGACCTCTTCCAGTTGGTACTTCAAGGCCTGGAACAAGGGATTGTCCGGCGGCGAGTAGAGACGCGTGGTGGTGAGTGGAAACGCATCGGGCGGCGCGCCAGCAGGCGCGGGGCACAGCGCATTGACGGCCTGATGCCCGAAGCCCTGCACCTTGTCGTGCACGAGGTAGCAACGCGTCATGCCTTCGGGCAAACGCGGCTGGTAGGGCTGGTCGATCATGCGGCCGTCGCCGGAGAAATACGCAGCGCAACGGGCGACGAAGGCGTCGATGGTGAGCACCTGCTCGGGACTGCCGCGCGGCGCTTCGCGAACACGTAACTGCGGTACCGCGGCGGGGCCGTTGCTATGCTGCGCGGGCTCAACTTTCCACACACCGATCCCGCTGTGACCGCGATACTGCTTGAGCACGCGCGTAGCGCCTTCCGTAACGTACCGCGCCAGCGCAGCGCGAAGTTCTTGTGGTGTTCGATGCACAGCGGTACCAGGTGCACTCCATGACATCGCCCGCGTATCGACTAGGACCTGTTTGGTACCGAGCTTGAGGATGACATCGGGATGGGTACTCACGAACAGCCCCGCAGCCGCAGCATCACGCAGCAACCGATCGAGATGCGTCCGGTCACAGCCATTTTCGATCGGGTTGACCCACACCAGCGCCGCCTGCGTGCCGCACAGTTGCGCGCGCACCTCGTCGCTGAAATCGTCGTGATACACGACCGGCACGCCTTCGAGCCCCACGGCAGCCAGCGCCGGGAAAATCGAAGGGACCTTGCTCGTTTCAGGCGTGGCCAGTCGGCGACGCTCGGCATCGCCGTGGTAGATCACCGCAACGTTGGCGGCAGGGACGTCGGAAGAAACAGCGGTAGAAGACTGGGCAACAAAAGGGC
>JANYFH010000221.1 GCA_025362705.1 Betaproteobacteria bacterium | reverse complement strand
CGCTGGCGCGAATCCGTGTCGTGATGGTCGAAACATCGCATCCGGGCAATGTGGGCAGTGCCGCGCGCGCGATGAAAACGATGGGGCTTGCCAATCTGGTGCTGGTCGCGCCAAAGATCAAAGATGTCACCGCGCATCGCGATGCAGTCGCCCTGGCCTCAGGTGCAACAGACGTGCTGGCGAGTGCGCGCGTGGTCGCGACGTTCGATGAAGCGATCCGCGATGTGCGGTTTGCGATTGCGTTTACGGCGAGAAAACGCGAGCTCTCGCATCCCTTCAAACCTTTGCGCGAAGCTGCGCAAATTGCCGTAACCGAAGCCGCATCCGGTGATGTTGCTCTGGTGTTCGGCAATGAAGCGATGTGTTTGTCCAACGAGGAAGTTGATCGTTGCCAGCTTGTTTCGGCAATTCCCGCGAACGGTGAATACTCTTCGCTAAATGTCTCGCAGGCAGTGCAGGTAGCTGCGTATGAAGTGATGATGACAGCCGCAGCGTTCACCGTTGCCGCGGACACGGAACGACTCAAGGCGAGTGTTGGCGAGATCGAAGGATTCCTGCGACACCTCGAAGCAACCGCAATTGCGACCGGATTCCTGAATCCCGATGAGCCAAAGCGCTTCATGACGCGTATGCGGCGCCTGTTCACACGTGCACGCATGGAACCCGAAGAAGTCGCGATCCTGCGCGGCTTGCTGGCTGCCTGCCAGCAAGCCGCAGATAAATCGTCGCATCGGGATTGAATGCGGATCAGCAATCCCAAAATATCGAAAAAATAGACGACAATTCCAATATGTTCTCCCGACTTCATGAAGACATCGAAAGCGTTTACGCGCGCGACCCCGCCGCCCGCAACTGGTGGGAGGTGGTGTCGTGTTATCCCGGCATGCACGCCATCTGGTGGCATCGCTGGGTGTCAGGACCGCTGTGGCGCGTCGGCCTTAAATGGCTTGGCCGGGTCGCCTCGCATGCCGGTCGCTTTTTGACCGGTGTGGAGATTCATCCCGGAGCCACTATCGGCAGGCGTTTTTTCATCGACCATGGCATGGGAATTGTCATCGGCGAAACGGCCGAAATCGGCGATGACTGCACGCTCTATCACGGCGTCACGCTCGGCGGCGTTTCATGGGACAAAGGTAAACGCCATCCCACTTTGGGTGATGGTGTAACGGTGGGCGCGGGCGCAAAAATCCTGGGGCCATTTACGGTCGGCGCAGGTGCCAGAATTGGCTCCAACTCGGTAGTGGTGAGAGCTGTGCCACCAGGTGCCACCATGGTCGGCATTCCCGCGCGTATCGTCGAAGGAGTGGCATCGGGTGAGGCGGCGCACACGTTTTCTGCTTATGCAGTCACGACCAGTGACAACGATCCACTCACCTCGATTCTGAAAACACTTGCTGGCCGCTCCGACCAATCGGAAGCGCAGATCGCAACGCTGCTTGCGCGGATTGCAGAGCTAGAATTGCAATTGGCGCCGCAGAAAAAGAGCGGTAGTGGTTAGCTTAGTAAAACCATCGCATGTTTTCTGAGGTACCACAATGCGCCCACTTCCCGGCCTCATCGCCTTGGCGCCGATTTTTCTGATGGTAATTTTCTTCGCACGCGGCGAAAGTGTGCAAATACACCCACAAGGTACCAAAATATTTTTTCGTCTGCGGCGGCAGTGATGACAACATGATGTCGCAGACGGCGTCAAAAAAGTGGGTGACGGTCACAGTGCTGGTCGCGCTCGTCGCCGTCGCGCTTTACAACGCCTGGCCCGGTCTGGGCGATGAAATCTGGCAGGATGAAGCGTTTACCTTGTTGCGCTACGCTTCGGGAGGTTTTTGGCAGCCCTTTTCGATTTATTTTGAGCCCAACAACCATCCGTTGTTCAGCGCTTTGCTCTCCCTCTGGCAGAGGCTGGTGGGCGACAATGCCGGTGATAATCTGCTTCGTCTGTTGCCACTCGGTTTTTTTCTGGCCGCAATACCGGCGACGTTTTTCGCCGGGCGACGCTTGCATGGCACGGCGTGTGGATTCATCGCCGCATTGTTACTTGCCGCCTCAACGGTAAGCGCAAATCACGCCACGCAGTTGCGTAGTTACGCGCTATCCTGGTTGCCATTCGCACTGATGCTTTGGTGCGCGCTTAATATCAATGCGCGAGAAGCCACCCGCTGGCGCGTAGGCTACGCGTTGTCAGCCGTATTTGCCGTTGCACTGCTTCCCTCTAACCTGCTTTTTTCCCTCATTGTGGCGGCCACGGTCAGCGCGTTTCAATTGGCATCCGGCATGGAACGGAACAGGCACCAGTCGATCGGTTTGGCCATTTTGTTCGTGTCGCCATGCTGCGGTTTGCTGGCCTACATTGCGATTTGGCGCGACGTCATCGAGGTTCCCAAGACTTTCTGGAGCGGATGGGACCGCCGTCTCTTGTTTGCCCAATGGATGATTTCGACGCTGGCGGAATTTACCGTGATCCCGGTATTGGCGGTGGTGGGTTTTTTGTTCGCACTATCGCGGGCGCTTCGACCGGAAGCCGGAAAACCTTCCAGCGCGCCTTATGCCTTGTTCGCGCTGGTGTTGCCGCTCGGCATGCTTGCGCTGATTGCGGTCCAGCCACCGCATCCGCGAACGCTGGTGCCGATTCTGCCGGTTTGGTATTGCATGATCGGAATGCTGGCAGCGATAGCCATTGAGCGCATGTTGCGACGCTGGCCCCGCCATGTCGTTGCCGCTTTATTGGCCAGCGGCCTTATTGCCGCGTTGTCAGCCGCTTATGCCTTGCGTACTCAGCCCTGCGGCGGCATCGCGCCGCACACGGACGATCCCGACCAATGGAATTTGTGCTATCAGTTTTTTCGCCATGATTACCATCCGGCACGCGCGTTGGCGGTGATCGACCGACTACAGGCAATCACGCCACGACCCATAGTGGCGCACTTCGAGGGCAAGTGGCCACTGTTGCGTCTGGTGCAGGGGCGCTATCCGATCATGCACTACCGCATGGACTTTCTGCCGATCTGGAGAGTGCTCGGTGATAGCATGCCCCTGTCCTTCTATCCGATCATCGTTGCTAATAGCGATAACCAGTTTCGCATGATCACGGATTACCTGAAGCTCGATGCCAGCCGTTACCAGCTGGTCGACGACGGCGGGTATTTCAAGGTCTACACGGTGCCGTAGTGTCGATAGCACGTGAGGATTGGCTGGGTTTGCAAGGCAAAAATGGCCGGAGAGCCTTACAAAGGCTAGATCTGCATCTTTCTGCACCACCCTTGAAGACAAGCGTAGTTACCCCATCTATAGTTGACCAGATTACTAGGTTATTCTATACTTGAGTCGTTTGCTGGGACTTTGCATGTACGCGAGCCCCGCTTTTTCTAACAGGACATACGCCATGAGACTCACCACCAAAGGCCGTTTTGCAGTAACTGCCATGCTTGACCTGGCACTGCACGCGCAGGATGGCCCGGTGACACTCGGCAATATTAGTGAGCGGCAGAAAATTTCGCTCTCCTACCTTGAGCAATTGTTTAGCAAATTGCGCCGTGGCAGCTTGGTGGAAAGTGTGCGCGGTCCGGGAGGCGGCTACAATCTTGCACGCTCACTGGATCAATTGACGGTGGCGGACATCATTATTGCCGTCGAGGAGCCGATCGATTCGCGCCAGTGCGAAGGCCGCGACAATTGTCTCGGCGATCGTCGCTGCATGACGCACGATCTTTGGGAAAGTCTTAACGCGACGGTCATCAATCATCTTACTGGTGTGACGCTTGCGCAACTGGTTGAGAAAGAACGCAACAAGGCCGTACGCGGTGTTGCGAGTCAGATGACGATGCGTCCGCGTACGCCAACAAAAAGTCGCAGCGGTATCGGTAGCGAAACGCCAATTACCGCCGTCTAATCCATCCAGCGTGAATAAAATGAAACAGCCAATCTACCTTGATTACTCCGCAACCACCCCGGTTGATCCGCGCGTGGCAGCGAAAATGATTCCGTTCCTGACCGAGAATTTCGGCAATGCCGCTTCGCGTAGCCACAGCTATGGATGGACATCCGAAGAGGCGGTGGAAAATGCGCGCGAGGAAGTCGCCAAACTGGTTAA
>JANYFH010000209.1 GCA_025362705.1 Betaproteobacteria bacterium | reverse complement strand
CGGGAGCAACGCGGCATTTCCCGGCGTCTCGTACGATCAGTTCCTGATACCGGGCCTGGCGATGATGTCGATGCTGCAAAATGCGTTCGCCAATACTTCGTCCTCGCTGATCCAGTCAAAGATCACCGGCAACATTTTGTTCATCCTGCTGCCGCCGCTGTCGCATTGGGATTTTTATGGAGCCTATTTGGTCGCCGCAGTGGTGCGGGCGCTGGCGGTCGGGCTAGGCGTGTTTCTGGTCGGCATTTTCGTTGCGAATGTGCCGGTGCATAGCGTTGTCTGGATTATTGTGTTCGCACTGCTGGGCAGTGGGCTGTTGGCGGCGCTGGGACTCATCGCAGGATTGTGGGCTGATAAATTTGATCAACTCGCGGCGTTCCAGAATTTCATCATCATGCCGCTCACGTTTCTGTCGGGTGTTTTCTATTCGATCCGTTCATTGCCGGACTTCTGGCAGAGCCTGTCGCATGTCAATCCGTTTTTCTACATGATCGACGGATTCCGTTACGGCTTCTTCGGCAAGGCAGATGTTTCGGTGTGGCTTTCGTTTGGTGTCACTGCGGGCGCATTTTTTTGCCTTTCTGCCGTCACACTTTACTTGTTAAAATCGGGGTATAAGTTACGGCAGTAACGGCAGGATCAAAGTACGTAGATCGCCAATTGATGCGGTATTCAAGGCAAAAATGCCATGGAATGCCCGCCAAATATAGAGTTTGACGATTTGTGCATGTTGAATCTCTTCACTGACACTGCCGCACGAATTCTCCATCCATCAGGTTCCAATCCGTCAATGGTCACCCCAGAAGCAATACAAGCCTATATCCGCGAAAAACTCGACTGCGATCATCTTGCCGTCGAAGGTGATGGCGCACACTTTCAGGCGATGATTGTGTCGGTCGCGTTTACCGGTAAATCCCGGGTGCAACGCCACCAGATCGTTTACGCCGCGCTGGGCGACCGTATGCGCGAAGAAATTCACGCGCTTTCGATGCAGACGCTCACGCCCGACGAGTGGTCGCATCATGCAGTCAAACTCTAACCGTCCCTTCCTATGCAAAAACTGAAAATCCGGGGCGGCAAGCCGCTCCGCGGCAGCGTTCGTATTTCCGGTGCCAAAAACGCGGCACTGCCTATTTTGTGTGCGGCGATATTGTCTGCGGAAACATTGACGCTCAAAAATGTACCGCAGCTCAACGATATCGGCACGATGCTGAAGTTGCTCAAGCAAATGGGCATTTCCGCGCATCGCGAAGGTGAGACCGTTGTTCTCAATGCCGCCAATCTGACCAACCCGGCCGCACCCTACGAACTGGTCAAAACCATGCGCGCCTCGATTCTCGCGCTCGGGCCCCTGCTCGCGCGCTTCGGTAAAGCGCGTGTGTCCCTGCCTGGCGGCTGCGCGATCGGTGCGCGTCCCGTGGATCTGCACATTAAGGGTCTCGAAGCGATGGGAGCCACCATCACCATCGAGGGCGGTGACATACATGCTAGCGTGTTCAAATTGAAGGGCGCGCATATTTTCATGGACATCGTTACCGTGACCGGTACCGAAAATCTCATGATGGCGGCAACTCTTGCCGATGGCACCACAGTGCTCGAAAACGCCGCGCGCGAACCTGAAGTGGTTGACCTGGCTGAATGCCTGATCAAAATGGGTGCAAATATTAGCGGGCATGGCAGCGATGTCATCACGGTCAAAGGTGTCGCCTCATTGCACAAAGCAGAATATGCTGTAATGCCTGACCGGATCGAGACCGGTACTTTTCTGGCCGCCGTCACCGCAATCGGGGGTGATGTGCGTGTCACCAATGCGGCACCACGCACACTCGACGTGGTGATCGAAAAATTGCGCGAAGCAGGTGCCGTGATCACGTCGACCGACGACGAAATTCACATCGTGAGTAATACGCGCCCCAAGGCGGTCAATCTGCGCACTGCACCGTATCCCGCGTTCCCGACCGATATGCAAGCGCAGTTCATCGCCCTCAATACCATCGCTGAAGGAACGGCGATCGTGACCGAAACGATTTTTGAAAATCGTTTCATGCACGTGCAGGAGCTGGTGCGGCTTGGCGCGAAAATTGACATTGAAGGCAATACAGCTATCGTAAAAGGGGCGCAAAAACTCACCGGTGCGACGGTGATGGCAACCGATCTGCGTGCGTCTGCGTGCCTGGTCATCGCCGGGCTGGTAGCGGAGGGTGAAACGATAATTGACCGCATCTATCATCTCGACCGCGGCTACGATCACATCGAGAAAAAACTTGTGGCACTCGGTGTAGACATTGAACGCATCGACTGATCATGAATAACTCATCTGGTGTGACCACCATCGCCTTATCCAAGGGCCGGATTTTTGACGACACCCTTCCACTGCTGGCCGCAGCGGGCATCGTGCCACAGGACGATCCTGAAACTTCGCGCAAACTGATTATTGCCACCAATCGCCCCGATGTAAGGCTGGTCATTGTGCGGGCTTCTGACGTACCAACCTATGTGCAATATGGTGCCGCCGACCTGGGTGTCGCGGGTAAGGATATCTTGCTGGAACATGGTGGCGATGGAATTTATCAGCCACTCGATCTCAACATCGGTAAATGCAACATGATGGTCGCGGTTCGCGAGGGCTTTGACTATGCTGCTGCTGTCAAACGTGGCGCACGGCTGAACGTGGCGACAAAATTTGTACAGACGGCGCGCGAGCATTTTGCATCCAAAGGCATGCATGTCGATCTCATCAAGCTATACGGCTCGATGGAATTGGCGCCTTTGACGGGCTTGGCTGACGCAATTGTCGATCTCGTTTCCACCGGCAGCACGCTGAAAGCCAATCATCTGGTTGCGGTCGAACAAATCATGCCGATTTCTAGTCGCCTCGTGGTCAATCGCGCAGCGCTGAAACTGAAACGTGATGCGATTCAGCCATTGCTCGATGCATTTGAGCGCGCCGTCAAAAAATGAGCGTCCCGATTCAACGATTCAGTTCGCGCGATGCAGATTTCGCGGTCAAGCTCGATAAGCTGCGCGCGTTTGAGTCAGCGCAGAATGCCATTACCGATCGCAAAGTGCAGGAAATTCTGGCCGAAGTCAGGACGCGCGGCGATGCGGCGCTGCTTGAATTCACACATCGTTTTGACCGATGGCAACCTGCTTCTGCTGAAGCGCTGGAGATTCCGCGCGCAGCGCTTCAGGCGGCGATGGCGAACCTTGCGCCCGACATAAGAGCCGCGCTCGAGGCTGCAGCAGCTCGCATCAGTACATTCCACGAGCATCAGCGCCAATCGTCATGGACCTTCACCGAAGCCGATGGTACGGTGCTGGGCCAAAACGTCACGCCGCTGGATCGCGCCGGGCTCTATGTGCCGGGTGGAAAAGCGGCGTATCCATCGTCGGTCCTGATGAATGCAATCGCTGCGAAAGTCGCTGGCGTGACAGAGCTCATCATGGTCACGCCGACCCCGGATGGCACGGTGAATGAAACCGTGCTCGCCGCCGCTGCATTGGCGGGGGTTGATCGCGTTTTTCGAATCGGTGGTGCGCAGGCCATTGGTGCGCTGGCTTTTGGGACGAACACCATCGCCGCAGTCGATAAAGTTGTCGGGCCGGGCAACGAATACGTTGCAGCTGCCAAGCGTCAGGTTTTCGGCGTGGTTGGCATCGATATGGTGGCAGGCCCTTCGGAAATTTTGGTGATTGCCGATGGCACGACCAACCCCGATTGGGTGGCAATGGATTTGTTCAGTCAGGCCGAACACGATGAAATCGCGCAAGCTATTCTGCTGTGTCCGGACGAAAATTTTATCGACAAGGTCGCCGCCAGCATTGAAAAGCAGATCGGGAAAATGCCGCGAGCAACCATCATTCGCGCCTCGCTTGCAAACCGCGGCGCATTGATCCATGTACGCGATCTGACGGAGGCCTGCAGCATTTCCAATCAGATCGCCCCGGAACATCTTGAGCTTTCTGTTGCAGACTCGAATGCCTTGTTGCCGAACATTCGGCATGCCGGTGCGATATTCATGGGTGCGCATGCTTCGGAATCGCTGGGCGACTACTGCGCCGGGCCAAACCATGTGCTACCGACTTCAGGCACCGCGCGCTTTTCTTCGCCGCTAGGCGTCTACGATTTTCAGAAACGCTCCTCCATCATTCAGGTTTCTGCAGCGGGTGCGCAGACACTAGGCCGCGTTGCTGCTACGTTGGCACGTGCCGAAGGACTGGAGGCGCACGCGCAGTCGGCGGAATACCGGTTTGAACCGTGAATACACGCGCCACCGGGCTGATTCGCCCTGAGATTCTGGCGCTGTCGGCGTATGCGGTGCCGTCGAGCGCGGGTTTCATCAAGCTCGATGCGATGGAAAATCCCTACGCGTTTCCTGCGGATTTGAAGCCGGGGTTGATGGAGCATCTGGCGGCGGCTTCGTTGAATCGCTATCCGGACGCCAGTGCCGGCGAATTGCGCGAGGCAATTCGACAAGCCATGAATATCCCGGATGCACTTGAGATTGTGCTCGGCAATGGCTCGGACGAGATTATCCAGATGATTGCCGTTGCCTGCGCAAAACCTGGCGCGGCTTTATTGTCATTCGAGCCATCCTTCGTCATGTTCAGGTTGATTGCGACATTTTGTGGCCTCGACTACGTGGGCGTGCCACTGACCAAGGATTTCGCAATTGATATCGTGGCAACGCGTGCCGCAATCGAGCAGCATCAGCCCGCTGTGACTTTCATCGCATATCCAAACAATCCAACCGGCAACTTGTTTGATCGTGACGCGATTCGGGAAATCATCATGCTGTCACCCGGTCTCGTTGTGATTGACGAAGCCTACTTTGCATTTTCCAGTGACTCATTTCTGGACGAGATTGCAAATTTTCCCAATGCGGTGTTGATGCGCACAGTTTCCAAGCTCGGGCTCGCGGGATTGCGGCTGGGCTTTCTTGCCGGTCACCCGGAATGGATCCGCGAATTCGACAAGGTGCGCTTGCCCTACAACATCAACAATCTCACGCAAGCGGCTGCCGCCTTCGCGCTGAGGCATTACGATGCGTTGCTGGCCCAAGCCGCCATCTTGTGTATTGAGCGTTCGCAATTGTTGAAAGTGTTGCGCACGATCCCTGATATCACGGTGTTCCCGTCAGAAGCAAATTTCATACTGCTGAGGGTGCCGGAAAGTGAAAAAACCTTCAAGGCGCTGCTCTCGCGTAAAATCCTTGTGAAGCACACCAGTGCGTCGCATGACCTGCTGGGAAATACGCTACGGGTGACAATCGGAACACCTGCTGAAAACGCAGCATTTGTCAGTGCACTTCGCGACACCATTTAATTTATTTGCCAGCCATCATGAGAACCGCTGAAGTCATCCGTAACACCAAAGAAACGCAGATTCGCGTTGCCATCAATCTTGACGGTAAGGGCGAATCAACGCTAGCGTCTGGCATTCCGTTTCTCGATCACATGATCGACCAGATCGCGCGTCACGGCATGATCGATATTGAATTGAAATGCGCGGGCGACCTGCATATCGACGCCCACCACACGGTCGAAGACATCGGCATCACGTTTGGACAGGCCGTAACCAAGGCGCTCGGCGATAAAACCGGCATACGTCGGTATGGTCATGCCTACGTGCCACTGGATGAAGCACTCTCGCGTGTCGTGATTGACCTTTCCGGCAGGCCGGGGCTGGAATATCACGTTAAATTTACGCGTGCACGCGTTGGCGAGTTTGATGTCGATTTGTTCCACGAGTTTTTTCAGGGCTTCGTCAATCACGCGCTTTGCACATTGCATATCGACAATCTTCGTGGCGTGAATTCGCATCACCAGATCGAAACCGCGTTTAAGGCATTTGGCCGTGCGTTGCGCATGGGCTGTGAACTCGATTCGCGTGCGGCGGGCATCCTACCGTCGACCAAAGGCGCACTATAGTTCCTGACGTCTGTGATGCAAAAAATTGTCGTTGTCGATTATGGGATGGGCAATCTGCGCTCGGTGGCCAAAGCGTTCGAGTTTGTCGCGCGCGAGTACGCGTTGCGGGTCAATGTCACCGTTAGCAGCTCGCCTCAACAAGTTGCTGAGGCTGATCGCGTGGTATTTCCAGGCCAGGGCGCGATGCCTGATTGTATGCATTACCTGACTGAGAGTGGTTTGGAAGATGCAGTGCGTGTTGCCGCTGCGGAAAAACCGTTCTTTGGTATCTGCGTTGGCATGCAGATGCTGTTCGATCGTTCCGAGGAAGGCGCTACGCCGGGACTTGGCTTGTTTGGGGGCAGCGTGAAGCGTTTTTGCCCGACGGACGCCGCACAAAAGGTTCCGCACATGGGGTGGAATACGGTCAGGCAAACGCGCGCGCATCCGTTGTGGCAAGATATTGCTGATGACGAGCGTTTTTATTTCGTGCATAGTTATTTCTGTGAACCTACCGACTCCTTCGCTACTGTTGCGACAACCGACTATGCTGGCTCCTTTACCGCGGCAATAGCGCGTGCGAATGTTTTCGCCACACAATTTCATCCAGAAAAAAGCCATCGCGCCGGACTGACCCTGTATAAAAACTTCTTGTCCTGGACGCCGGCCTGACCGCGAGCGCTGACAGCGTTTAACCCAATCTCCTTTCTTAACCTCCATCCTGCACTCCCATCCATCATGCTGATCATCCCGGCAATCGACCTCAAGGACGGCCATTGCGTGCGTCTCGAACAAGGCGACATGAAACGCGCCACGGTGTTTTCTGATAACGCTGGCGAGACCGCGCGACGATGGAAGGAACTCGGCGCGACGCGCCTGCACGTGGTCGATCTCAACGGCGCATTTGCCGGCAAACCCAAGAATGAAGCGGCGATCAAGGAGATTATCGCGGCTATGGGCGATGTGCCAGTGCAGTTGGGCGGGGGTATCCGCGATCTGGCCACCATTGAACGCTATCTCGACGACGGCGTGTCCTACATCGTAATCGGTACTGCGGCTGTAAAGACGCCAGGATTTTTGCACGAAGCGTGCGACGCGTTTCCTGGCCACATCATCGTTGCGCTCGATGCCAAAGACGGCAAAGTGGCTACCGACGGTTGGTCGAAGCTCACTGGCCACGATGTGGTTGATCTGGCGAAACGGTTTCAGGATTACGGTGTAGAGGCGGTGCTCTACACGGACATCGGTCGCGACGGCATGATGACGGGTGTGAATATCGAGGCGACTGTAAAGCTCGCGCAGGCGCTGACGATTCCGGTGATTGCATCGGGTGGGCTCAGTAGTCTTGACGATGTGAAAAAACTCATTGCCGTCGAAGACGAGGGCATCATGGGTGTCATCACCGGTCGCGCAATTTACGAGGGCACGCTCGATTTTGCCAAGGCGCGGGCGCTGGCTGAAGACGCGGCGGCTTGAACATCACATGTCGATTTTCGGAGTCGAAACACTAGCACTGGTGCGGCTTCCAGGCATAAAATACGCCGAAACACTCGCCAATGCTGGTGATTTACTGTTTTTCCCTTGGGGCGACCGTTGTTAGCCAAACGCATCATCCCTTGCCTCGACGTAAATGCCGGACGTGTGGTCAAAGGCATCAATTTCGTTAACTTGCGTGACGCAGGGGATCCCGTCGAAATAGCACGAAAGTACAACGACGATGGCGCGGACGAACTCACGTTTCTGGACATCACCGCTAGCTCGGATCAGCGTGCAACGATACTGGACGTGATTGAGCGCGTTGCAGAGCAGGTCTTCATTCCGTTGACCGTTGGCGGCGGCATTCGCAGCGTCGAAGATGTGCGGCGTTTGATGAATGTCGGTGCCGACAAGATCAGTATCAATACTGCTGCTGTCACTAATCCACAATTGGTGAAGGACGCCAGCGACCACTTTGGTTCGCAGGCGATTGTGGTCGCAATCGACGCGAGGAAACGTCCGAATGCTGACGGCTGGGAAGTCTTCACGCATGGCGGGCGTACGGCAACGGGACTGGACGCAATCGTGTGGGCAATGCGCGTCACGCAGGAACTGGGGGCAGGCGAAATTTTGCTGACCAGCATGGATCGAGATGGAACCAAATCCGGATTTGACCTTGCGCTCACGCGTGCGATTGCGGAGGCTGTGAGTGTGCCGGTGATTGCTTCGGGTGGCGTAGGAAACCTGGATCACCTGGCCGATGGCGTCAGTGAAGGTAAAGCCGACGCAGTGCTTGCGGCAAGTATTTTTCACTTTGGCGAATACACGATTCGCGAGGCCAAGCAACGCATGAGCGAGCGTGGGATCGAGGTAAGGCTGTGAGCGATGCGATGGACGAAAATGCGCAGCGAACTTGGCTGGATGCCGTGAAGTGGGACGACAAAGGCCTCGTCGCCGCAATCGCACAGGATGCGACGACCCAGGAAGTATTGATGCTGGCGTGGATGAATCGTGAGTCGCTGCAACTCACGCTTGCCACGGGTGATGCCCACTATTGGTCGCGGTCGCGCTGCGCGCTTTGGAAAAAAGGCGAAACCTCCGGGCATATCCAGCACGTCAGGGAACTGAGACTGGATTGTGATGGCGATGCGATTCTCATGAAAGTGGAGCAAATCGGTGGCATCGCCTGTCACACAGGTCGGCGACGCTGCTTTTTCAATTTGCTTGATGGTGGTCGCTGGGTCGTTCGCGATGAAAACGCGAATGGAGTTGTGGCTGGAAGCGCCGTGTTAGCATCTTCGGACAAGTTACCGACATAATCTTATGGCCAACACCGATATACTTTTTCGGCTGGAAAAAACCTTGCAGGCGCGCAAAAATGCGGCACCGGGATCGTCGTATGTGGCCTCGCTGTATGCCAAAGGTATCGACGCGGTATTGAAAAAAGTTGGCGAAGAAGCGACCGAGGCAATCATTGCTGCCAAAGGCGGCGACACGCGCCAGCTAACGGCGGAAACAGCCGATTTGATCTTTCATACGCTGGTTATGCTGGCGGCAAAGGAAGTCCCATTGGCGGACGTATTGGCCGAGCTCGAGCGGCGTGAAGGGATTTCCGGTATCGATGAAAAGGACGCGCGACAGGCGGCAAAGGAGTAACAGCCTATGGAAGCCAACAATACAATTTTCGGCAAGATTCTCCGGGGTGAAATCCCTAGCAAGAAAATCTATGAAGACACCGAAGTACTCGCTTTCCACGACATTCATCCCGTCGCCGATGTCCATTTTCTGATCATCCCGAAAAAATTCATCCCGACGCTGGTCGATGTCACACCGGAAGACGCCGCGTTACTGGGAAAAATGCTGGCGCTCGCGCCGGTACTCGCTTTGCAGCAAGGTCTTGCCGACGGATTCCGTACCTCGATCAATACCGGGAGAATGGGTCGTCAGGACGTGTATCATTTACATATTCATGTGTTCGGAAATCGGCCTGAGGGCGTTCCCTTGAGCACCATGGCGGGGGTCTGAGGCGGCGTGTGCCACTTGGCGCTCGCGGTGGAAACGAGATCACATTAGTCATTGACAATCTCGCGTCGGCGCGCCGAACACCAGCGTGACGACGTTGTCAGAGCGTTGTTGCAACGACAAACCACTACACAGGAGATCATCATGGGAAGTTTTAGCATCTGGCACTGGCTTATCGTGCTCGTTATTGTACTGCTGGTATTTGGCACCAAAAAACTGCGCAATATCGGCAGTGATCTGGGCGGCGCGGTAAAGGGCTTCAAGGACGGCATGAAGACCGACGGCGAAATTGACAAGAAGCCCGACCAAATCGTCGGCTCAACGATAGACGTCGAGGTTAAGGACAAACAGAAAAGCTGACGGCTGGATTCAGCTGCTGAATCTTCGCACGCTATTTCTGCATACGGAACGCCCATGTTAGACATGAGCTTCTCTGAAATCGCCGTCATCGGTGTCGTGGCGCTGGTCGTGTTGGGTCCTGAGCGATTACCTAAAGTCGCGCGTACCGCAGGCCACTTGTTTGGTCGCCTGCAGCGCTACGTTGCCACCGTAAAAGCGGACATCAATCGCGAGATGGATACGTCGGAGCTTGCCAAGATCAAGCAGGAAGTGCAGGACGCTGCGAAAAGTTTTGAGCAAAGCGTTCAGCAACACGCCAGCACGGTGGAAAAAGAAACCGCGGCGATTAGTCAGAATGTGGAGCTGGCAGCAACGCCGGCGAACGTAGTCGCGAAGCCCGCATCCGCGCAGAGTGCCATGCTGCTTGATCAGGAAAACGGGTTGCATGACGTTGCCGCGCCACCCGTTGTCGTGGCAGCACCTGCGCCGCGATCGATGACGTCGCCGACAAAGGCTTCAAACGATCCTGTACACGCAGGACAGGCAAGCCTGGATTTCGGTATTGAGCCCGTGCGCGCCTTGAAGTCGATATGACCGGCGTATGAGCGATAGCGTCAAAGACACCTTCATCTCGCATCTCGTCGAGTTGCGCAATCGGCTTGTCTATTCGTTGATCGCGTTTGGCGTCGTGCTGGTGCCGCTTGTGACACCGCCCTGGTTTCTGGCCGGCAAGCTTTACGACATTCTTGCGATACCGATGATGGACGCATTACCGCAGGGTTCGAAGATGATTGCGACCGGTGTGATCGCGCCATTTTTCATTCCGCTCAAGATTGCGATGCTTGCGGCCTTTCTGGTGGCGCTGCCGTTCATCCTCTATCAGCTTTGGATGTTTGTGGCACCGGGTCTGTACAAACATGAAAAACGTTTTGTTCTGCCGCTAATCGTGTCGAGCACGCTGCTTTTTTTTGTTGGTATGGCGTTCTGCTATTTCTTCGTGTTCAGAATGGTGTTCACATTCATCGCGCAAATGGCACCAGCGTCAATTACGGTGTCGCCCGATATTGAAAATTATTTCAGTTTTGTGCTGGGGATGTTTTTTGCTTTTGGTTTGGCCTTTGAGACGCCGGTAGTGGTGGTGGTGCTGGTAGCGACTGGGTTGGTCAGTCTCGACACCTTGCGCGAAGTGCGGCGCTACGTGATCGTCGCTGCATTTGTTGTCGCCGCCGTTGTCACTCCACCCGACGTGACGTCGCAGTTGGCCTTGGCGATTCCGCTCTGCGTTTTATACGAGCTCGGCATCCTCTGGGCGCGCTTCTTCGTGACGCCAAAGCCACGCGAAGCGGCGGAATCAACCGCCACCTGATTTGGCTACGTATGCAACAACCTACTGCCGCGGTTGTTGCTGTGCACGCGGTCGCTTGGCCACGTTGATCGCGATATCAATCGCTTTTTCACTGCGCGTAAGCTGAAATTTAACGTCTTTGCCCGGTTTCAATCCTGCGATGACGGCCATCGCAACGACGCTGTCCTGAATGCCTTTACCCTCGATGGCAGTGATGACATCCCCCGCTTTTACGCCTGCCTTATCGGCTGGGCTACCGCGCACGACCTGCGCCACCAAGGCACCGCGTGCAAGTTTCAGTTTTAGCGATTCCGCCAACTCCGGCGTGATGTCCTGCGGTGAAATGCCGATATAGCCGCGTGTAACCGCGCCGTCGGCGATGATTTGTTCCATCACGTCCTTGGCCATCGAAACGGGTATTGCGAAGCCGATCCCGAGTGAGCCGCCGGTACGCGAATAAATGACGCTATTGATGCCGATGAGATTACCGTTGATGTCTACGAGCGCGCCGCCGGAATTGCCGGGGTTGATCGCAGCGTCGGTCTGGATAAAGTTTTCGTAACGATTCACGCCCAGGCGGTTGCGCCCGAGCGCGCTCACGATTCCCATCGTGACTGTCTGGCCGACGCCAAACGGATCACCGATGGCAAGCACCACATCGCCTACTTGGGCTTTTTCGGACTGCCCCAGCGTAATCGGCGTGAGTCCCTTGCCTTCGATGCGCAATACGGCCAAATCGGACTCCGGATCGGTTCCAACGACCTTTGCCGCCAGCACCCTGCCATCAGCAAAAGAAACCTGGATATCCTTCGAGCCTGCGACCACATGGTCATTGGTAAGGACGTAGCCACCTTTGTCGTCAGCATTGACGATCACGCCCGAGCCCAGGCTGCCGCGAATTTCCGGATCCTCGTCATCGCCGTTAGGCTGGCCAAAGAAACGCCGAAATAAAGGATCGTTGGCAAGCGGGTGGTTACCCGGAATTTTTACGTCGCGCGAAGATGAAATATTGACCACCGAGATCATCGCTCGTTTGGAGGCCTCGGCATAACTCGCTTTGGCGGCGCCCTGGCCGCCTACCGCTACCAATCCGCCAGGGGTGGAAGTCGATTCGCGAATCTCGACAACGTTGCGACGCCACGGATTCCAGTCGGGACGGATCAGGGTGATAACGAAGACGACCGCGAGTGTAATTGTTACAAACTCGGCAAAAATCAGCCAAAAGCGACGCATGCAATGGTTACCTGGTTGGTTGAATTGAACGAATGAGTATGGGGTCGCCTAGTGCAAATCACAAGCGTCGTGTTGATACAATAAAAAAGGCGCCGTTTGTGGCGCCTTCTTATACAGTCTTTATAAAAAAGGCAAATTACGTAGGTGACCGCTTACTTTTTCAGTGAGTCCCGGATTTCCCGCAGTAGCAGTACATCTTCGGCCGTTGCTGCGGGGGGCGCATCTTTTTTCAATTTGTTCATCTGTTTGACGATCAGGAAAATGATAAACGCCAGAATTGCAAAATTGAGTACAACCGTGATGAAATTGCCGTAGGCGAATACAGGTACGCCCGCTTTTTTGACAGCTTCCAGAGTCATCACCGTCCCGGCCGGGATATCTTTCAGCGCTACAAACATATCGGAAAAATTGAGGTTGCCAAGAACTTTGCCGATGATCGGCATGATGAGGTCGCCAACAACCGAATCGACAATCTTGCCAAACGCAGCACCAATGATGACGCCGACCGCCAGATCCATCACATTGCCTTTGACGGCGAATTCCTTGAATTCAGACATCATTCCCATTTACGTCCCCTTTATTGTCAAGAGTAACTGACCACATATCGCAGCTTTAATACTTCAGCCGACAAGACTTTATGTGCTTGCTTGCCAACCTGTCAATCAATGAAATGTAAAAGATAGATGTCTTGAACCCGCCTTTCGATTTGTGCGGCAACCCCTTAAATCGCGAGAAAACCTGCACTTCCGGTCCGGGGGGCTTAAGTTTATTCGCGCGATCAGCTAAAATTGGGGATTGAAGCCTCTGGCGTGCAGAACCGGGGTGCCTTGTTAGGGTAGGGGGCCAAAGAGGCGAAAACCGTCCCAAAGCCGCTTTTGCCGCACATTTTTTTCGACTTTACGCATAGAGAATCGACTCCATGACTGCCATCGTCCTGAACCAAGTTGACCCCAAGAAACGTCGTTTCCTGATTGCTGCGTCCTCCGTCGTCGGGGCTGGCGCAGCGGCAGCGGTTGCGGTGCCGTTTGTCGCGAGCATGTTACCTTCGGCGCGCGCGGTAGCGGCAGGCGCACCAGTGCCGGTCGATCTCAACAAGATCGAGCCCGGCCAATTGCTCACGGTCGAATTTCGTGGCGCACCACATTGGGTAATCAAACGCACGCCAGAAATGGTTGCGCAGCTGGATAAGCACGATGCCTTGCTGGCTGATGCGAAATCGGATGCTTCCAAGCAACCTGAATACGCGAAAAATCCCAGCCGCTCTCTCAAGCCGGAAATATTGGTACTCCGTGGTGTATGCACGCATCTGGGATGTTCGCCGACATTCCGCAAAGAAATTGGCGCTGCCGATTTGGGTGCGGACTGGCCCGGAGGATTTTTCTGCCCGTGCCACCAATCCAAGTTTGACATGTCCGGTCGCGTGTTTGCGGGTATGCCTGCACCGACCAACCTTTCTATTCCGCCATACAAATTTTTGTCCGACACGTCGCTGTTGATCGGCGATGATTCCAAAGGAGCGTAATCAATGTCCAACGCACCCAAACCCGCAATTGCACCGCCCATACCCGGCCTTGTTGGCGATGCGATAGTCTGGATCGACGCGCGCTTCCCGTTGGTAAAGCTCTATAAAGAGCAAGTCGCCGAGTATTACGCACCGAAGAATTTCAACTTCTGGTACTACTTCGGCTCACTGGCCATGTTGGTGCTTGTGATGCAGATCGTGACCGGTATTTTGCTCACGATGAATTACAAGCCGGATGCGAAATTCGCTTTCGCATCCGTTGAATACATCATGCGTGATGTTCCCTGGGGCTGGCTGATTCGCTATATGCATTCGACCGGTGCGTCGCTGTTTTTCCTGGTTGTTTATCTGCATATGATGCGCGGGCTGATGTACGGCTCTTACCGCAAACCTCGCGAACTGCTATGGATATTCGGCTGCATGATCTACCTGGCCTTGATGGCTGAAGCCTTCTTCGGCTACCTGCTCCCGTGGGGACAGATGTCGTACTGGGGTGCGCAGGTAATCATTAACCTGTTCGGTGCAATTCCGATTGTTGGTGAAGATCTGGCGGTGTGGATTCGTGGTGACTTCAGCATCAGTGATGCCACCCTGAACCGCTTCTTCGCATTCCATGTAATCGCGCTACCGCTGGTATTGCTTGGCCTGGTTGCTGCGCATCTTGTGGCGTTGCACGAAGTGGGCTCGAATAATCCTGACGGCATCGAAATCAATAAAACCCCGGACCCGAAAACGGGCACGCCGATGGATGGCATTCCTTTCCATCCCTATTACACGGTTAAAGACATTTTTGGTGTGGTGGTGTTTCTTGGTGTGTTCTCGGCCATCGTATTCTTTGCGCCTGAAATGGGCGGCTACTTTCTGGAAGCACCGAATTTCATTCAGGCTGATCCGTTGAAGACGCCAGAACATATCGCGCCAGTGTGGTACTTCACGCCGTTCTACGCGATGCTGCGGGCGGTGCCGTCCATGTTTGGTTCACAGTTTCCAGGTGTGGCCGTCATGGGCGCGGCAACGATGATTTTGTTTTTGTTGCCCTGGCTTGATCGCGGCAAAGTGAAATCGATCCGCTATCGCGGTCCAATCTACAAGCGTTTCCTGACGGCCTTTGTGATCAGCTTTCTCGTCCTCGGTTATCTGGGCGTCGTCCCGACGACCGTGTGGGGGCAGTTGTCGAAAGGTCTGCCCTTGATTGGCGGCGCAGACGTGGCAACAATAGTCGCGCGCGTTCTCACCGTCGTTTATTTCGCTTTCTTCATTCTCATGCCGTGGTACACCAAGGTCGATAAAGAAAAACCGGAACCGGAAAGGGTGACGTTCTAATGAAAACCGCTCTGAAATTTCTGCTGGTCTCGGTCGTTCTAGCCGCTTCTTCCTCGTTCGCATCCGGCGGTGCGGAGGTGCATCTGGATAGAGCGCCGATCAATTTGAAAGATATGGCATCGCTGCAGCGCGGCGCCAGGACGTTCATCAATTACTGTCTGAACTGCCACAACGCGCAATTCATGCGATATAGCCACCTCACGCAGATAGGATTGACGGAACAACAGATCAAAGACAATCTGATGTTCACCACAGACAAAATTGGTGACACGATGGTCTCGGCGCTAGACCCGGCGGATGCAAAAGACTGGCTCAAAAGTGTTCCGCCTGATCTGACGCTGTCGGCGCGCGTGCGGGGTTCGGATTGGCTCTACACCTACATGCGCGGTTTTTATCGCGATGACGCCTCTCCAACCGGCTGGAACAATACGGTTTTCAAGGGCGTCTCAATGCCGCATGTGCTTCACGACCTTCAGGGCACGCAGGCAATGGTACAGGTCGGAGAAAAACACGATCATGATGGCAAGATGGAACCGATCATGAAGCTCGCCATCGATCGGGCAGGCAGCATGTCGGCGGGTGAATATGATCACAACGTGGCTGACCTCGTGAATTACATGACCTTTATGGCAGAACCTGCGCGCACGCAACGCACGCAGCTTGGCGTGCTGGTTCTGTTTTTCCTTGTCATCGCGTTTTTCGTCACGCTGGCGCTTAAACATGAATACTGGAAAGACGTCAAATAGACGCGCTTTCATTGCGCCACGGCACGCACACCGCTTTTGATTCGCGGGCGCATTTGTGCAATTTGAACATCGATAAATTTACGCAAAAAGAAAACGGGTAAACCGCCATGATGACTTTGTACTCGGGGACGACTTGCCCCTTTAGCCACCGCTGCCGCATTGTTTTGTACGAGAAGGGCATGGATTTTCAGATCCTTGATGTGGATTTGATGAACAAGCCCGAAGATCTTGCGGTGATGAATCCCTACAACCGCACGCCGGTGCTGGTGGAGCGTGATCTCATTTTGTACGAGTCGAATATTATCAATGAGTATATTGACGAACGTTTTCCGCATCCGCAATTGATGCCCGCCGATCCGGTGATGCGCGCGCGCGCGCGGCTGATCCTGTTCCGCATGGAAAATGAAATATTCAATCACGTCGATACCCTGGAGCGTGGCAAGCCGAATCAATTCGACAAGGCGCGCCTTTATATCCGCGAAAACCTGATTCAGCTCGCACCAATTTTCCTCAAGCAGAAGCACATGCTTGGCGATGAGTTTTCGATGCTTGATGTTGCCATCGCGCCCTTGTTATGGCGCCTGGAGCATTACCAGGTCGATATGCCAAAAGTTGCCGCACCGCTGCTCAAGTATGCGGAGCGTTTGTTCTCGCGCCAGGCGTTCATCGATTCGATGACTGCATCCGAAAAGGCGATGCGGAAATGATTATCCGCATTGGCCAACAGAGCCGATAACACTCGGAGTAATTCGAACGAATTGCCTGGTACTTCCGAGCATAAGATGTCTGAACTCTCCACCAAACCCTACCTGATCCGCGCTATCTATGAATGGTGCGCGGATTGCAGTTTCACACCGTACCTGAGCGTAAAGGTGGATCAAAACACGCGCGTGCCACTGGAGTACGTGAAAAATGGCGAGATCGTCCTCTCGATGAGCCAGCAAGCCACGCGCAATCTCACGATTGGCAACGACATGATCCAGTTCTCGGCGCGCTTCAATGGCGTATCGCGGGAAATCGCCGTGCCGATTTACGCTGTGCAAAGTATATTTTCGCGCGAGAATGGCCGCGGTGTATTTTTTGAAGCAGAGTCCTCGACGGAACAGCCGCGTGCTCGCGCACCAGTCGTGGCGACTGCCCCGACGTTGCAGTCGGTTTCCGTGACCACGGCTGCGGCTTCCCCGGCGAATACGACGATGGCCATGGATGAGGAAACGCCACCACCCGATAAGCCCAAGGCACCGCCACGTGGCAAGCTGCGCGTTATCAAATAGTTGGTCTGTCCTGCCGGTGTTCCAGTCTGGCAGACGCGTGCTGCGTTTGCTATCCTGTATCGATTCCGTTTAGGTCCCTGTCATGCCCCGACCATCATGAGCCAATCAACTGTTGCCGACCTTCTCAAAGATAAATCACAGCAGGTGCACGCAGCACCCAAGCGCGCATTGTTTTCGATTGGTCCCGATATCACCGTTGCCGAAGCAGTTTCATCCATGGCCAGGCACGAAATCAGTTCCATGATCGTGATGGAAGCGGATGAGATGGTGGGATTGATAACGTTTCGCGAATTGCTACAGGGGCTTAACTCCCACGGCGGCAGTCTCATGCAGGCGAAGTGTCGCAATGTGATGAAAATCAATCCGCCGGTCGCCAAACTCGAAGACAGCGTCGATCATCTGCGCGGCTTGATGACGGAACTGCACATCACCCATGTTCCGGTAGTCGATCATGGCGTACTCGTCGGCATTCTTTCCTTCCACGATATCGCCAGAAGCGCGATCAAGGATGTCGCTTTTGAGAATCAGCTTCTCAAGCAATACATCAAGAATTGGCCGGAATAATTAATTTCAGGCTAGTCTTTGATGACCTGCAGCGCCCTTGGTGCTCTATTCAATCAGCGAACGAATAGCCGGTATTGTCTTTTCTGGCCCGATACATCGCCTTGCCCGCAGCATTGATCAAGTTGTCGGCAACGGCACCATGGTCAGGAAACATCGCGATGCCGATGCTCACACGGATTTCGAGACTGACGGTGCGGTCACCAACGCTTATCTCGCATGTTGCCTCAATCACGCGAATGAGTTTCTCGACGATCAACTTGACCTGCTGTGCGCTGCCTGACTCCATGACCAGGTATAGGAATTCATCGCCACTGTGACGACTGGCGGTGTCGTCGCTGCGCGAATTTTCCAGTAGACGCGCAGCAATCGTCTGCAACACCTTGTCGCCGACATCGTGCCCGTACTTGACGTTAATTTCTTTAAAGCCATGCAACTCCAGGAACATTACCGCAAGATTCCACGCGTGTCGTTCCGCCAGCACCAATCCCTGCTCCAGACGATCATTGAAAAGTGCACGATTGGGCAGGCCGGTCAGAGGATCGTGGAGCGACTCGTGGCGAGCCGCGTCTTTTTGCTCGGTGGCGGCGGCATACTGAAATTCGAGCACGTGACGGGCTTTGACTTCGTCCACCAATGCCTCATTCACGACCGCAAGCTGTTCTGTCGCTTCCTGAACCTTGATTTCAGCTCCGACACTTTTTTCAATAGCATCCTGCACCACCGGCGGTGTGTCAGCGCCTGAAAGCTCTTCCGTCAGCACCTCATTTACTGTGGCGAGCTCCTCGGCAACCTCCTCGACCAGATCCTTGATCTGCTCGTTTTGCTTCAGTGCGCCGACGAGCGCTTTCGCAGGCTTGCCGTTCGCGGGGCCATCTTGCTTTACATTTGTGTTCATCTTTATCTACCTGTGACATGTGAAGTGACGAGTTGCCCGGACAAGCAGACAAATGCCAATAACAACAATTTTACCGTGTGCGCGGTTGACAGCGAAGCATTTCAGTTCGCGTGTAGGACACGCTGTGCATTGCTGGGGCAGGAGCGCATCACCCAGCACATTACAACGCAGATCGCCATTCCACGGGCTCCTCGGCAATAAAAAGTCTCAAACACCGCGCCAGTGCTAGACTTTGAAAAATTGTTTCTGACTGATTTTATTGTTGCCTGTCAACGTCACATAGCCGCGCGCTAATCAACCCAAAAACATTTTATAAGCCGGGTTGTTGGTCTCATCGACATACGCGAACCCGACCGATTTCAGAAATCGTGCGAATGCGCCGCGCTCGTTCGCGGGCACTTGCAGCCCGACAAGGATGCGGCCCACGTCCGCGCCGTGATTGCGGTAATGGAACAGGCTGATGTTCCAGTTCGGGCTCATGCTGTTCAGGAATGTCATCAACGCACCCGGTCGCTCAGGAAATTCAAAGCGATACATCAGTTCGTCGTGCGCCAACGGTGATCGTCCGCCAACGAGGTGGCGCACATGCAGCTTGGCCATTTCGTCGTCGGTGAGATCGAGCGTCTTGAATCCATTGCGGCCAAAATGCGCCACCAGTTTTTTTGCCTCATCGCGACCCCCCACTTGCACGCCGACGAAGACGTGCGCCTGCTTCGCGTCGGCGATACGATAGTTGAATTCGGTTACGTTCCGCGGCCCGATCAACCCACAAAATTTCCGAAAACTGCCACGCGTTTCGGGCACGGTGACCGCGAGCAAGGCTTCGTGGTGCTCACCCATTTCAGCGCGTTCGGCAATGAACCGCAGGCGATCAAAATTCATGTTCGCACCGCAGCAAATGGCTACAAACGTCTTACCGCTGCATTTCTCGCGTTCAACATAACGCTTGATGCCTGCCAGGGCCAATCCACCGGACGGCTCCATGAGCGAACGTGTATCTTGAAAAATATCCTTGATTGCCGCGCAGATTTCGTCGGTATCGACCAGCACCACTTCATCGACCAGCGCCTCGGCAAGACGAAAGGTTTCCTTGCCCACTTGCTTGACGGCGACGCCGTCGGCAAACAAATTCACGTGCGCCAGTTTCACGCGACGTCCGGCCTTCAACGACTGATACATCGCGTTCGAATCGACCGGCTCCACACCGATAATTTTTGTTTTTGGTGATAACGCCTTCACGTAAGCGGCAATGCCGGCGATGAGCCCGCCGCCACCGATCGGCACAAAAATGGCATCGATAAAATGTTGATGCTGACGCAAAACTTCCATGCCAATCGTGCCTTGCCCGGCAATCACCAATGGATCATCGTAGGGATGCACATAGGTCAATTTTTTTTGCACCGCCAATTTGTTGGCGTACAAACTGGCCTCGTGATAACTGTCGCCGCACAGCACCACCTTTGCGCCCCGGCGCGCGACCGCATCGACTTTGATACTCGGCGTTGTTACCGGCATCACAATCGTCGCCGCCGCACCCAGTTTCTGCGCAGCCAATGCAACACCCTGTGCATGGTTGCCGGCCGAGGCGCAAATGACGCCGCGCTTCAATTCGGCAGGCGACAGATGCGCCATTTTGTTGTATGCGCCGCGTAGCTTGAATGAAAATACCGGCTGCAAATCTTCGCGCTTGAGCAGCACAGCATTTTTCAGTCGTTCGGAACTGCCGACAGCGCGTTCCAGCGGGCTTTCAATGGCAACGTCATAGACGCGAGCCGTCAGGATATTTTTCAGGTAATCAATTTTCATGGAATTCTTTATTGTGTAACGCGCATTCAACCCGCAATTTAGCAGGAAACAAGTACGTGTCGCGATGAGCGACCCGTACGTCGCGCGATACAATGCGCACATGGACCAAAACGCGCTCAAACTGGCCGCCGCGAAAGCTGCAATCGCCTACGTTCCCATCGACACTATTATCGGTGTTGGTTCCGGGTCCACGGTCAATTTATTTATCGCCGAGCTGGCAAAAATCTCGCATCGCATCAAGGCCGCTGTTTCAAGCTCCGAGGCCAGCACGGCGTTGTTGAAGCAGGCCAACATAGAAGTCATGACGCTAAACGATGCCGGATTTTTGTCGGTATATATCGATGGCGCTGATGAAATCACGCCGCATCTGGCCATGATCAAAGGCGGTGGCGCCGCATTGACCCGTGAAAAAATCGTCGCTGCCGCCTCTGACAAATTCGTGTGTATTGCCGATCAATCAAAATTGGTCGATGTGCTTGGGGCTTTCCCGCTGCCGGTGGAAGTCATCCCGATGGCGCGCAGTTACGTCGCGCGCGAATTGGTGAGGCTGGGCGGACATCCCGAATGGCGCATGAAAGATGACAAGGGCGTCGTCACCGACAACGGCAACTGGATACTCGATGTTCACGGCCTCGTGATCACCAACCCGGTTGAACTCGAATCGACGATCAACCAGATTGCCGGCGTAGTGACCAATGGTTTATTTGCACGGCGTGGTGCGGATGTTGCCTTGCTCGCATCAATCGACGGCGTGAAAACGCTCACGCGCTAACAAATCATCACGCCACCGGCGGTACAAAGCCCATCGCCTGATCGGCACCGTCGCCAAAAAAGTGCCGCTGCATTTGCTCTTCCAGATATTTGCGCGCTTTGATGTCAGCCAGGTTCAGGCGGTTTTCATTGACCAGCCGTTTCTGCTGCTCCAGCCACTCCTTCCACGCCTGCTTGGAAACGCTTTCATAAAGCTGCTTGCCCAACGCGCCCGGGTAGGGCGGAAAATCAAGACCTTCTGCTTCCGTTTTCAGTTTGACGCAATTCACCATTCTTGCCATTTGCTGCTCCGTTGATTGCTGCGTTGTTTCCTACACAGGTTTCGAATAAATTTTCGAGCGCCGAGAGTAGTTATATAGGGCCTGTTTTTCCTGTGGCAACTTCGATACATCGCTTTCCACAAAACCGCGTTCGACAAACCACTGCGTCGTCTGCGTGGAAAGTACGAACAGTGTCTTGAAGCCTTTTTCCCTGGCGCGTTTCTCGGCAAAACCGAGGATTCGTTCGCCGCGACCACCGTCACGATAAAACGGATTTACCGCCAGACACGCCAGCTCGACTGCCTTGTCGTTTGGAAACGGATAGAGCGCCGCGCAGCCAATGATTTCATCTTCATGTTCGAGCACCACGAATCGGTCGATTTCTTTTTCAATCAGTTCGCGATCACGCTTCACGAGAATTCCTGCAGCGACGAGCGGATCGATGATGCCCATGATGCCGTCCGTGTCGCTGAGTTTCGCATCGCGCAGGCAATCCGGCGCTTCGAGCACCACCATCGTACCGATACCGTGATGCGTAAAAAGCTCCATCAACAGTGCGCCGTCGATGTGGCGGCTGATCAGGTGCGCACGCTTCACGCCTTCGCGCACCGCACGGATCGCACAGGGCAGGAACAGCCGGATATCTTCGGTCTGGCCGCCATAGCGCACGGAATTGAGCGCTTCCTGCGCTTGCAATGCCGTCAGCTCGTTAATGAGCCGCTCCTTGTTGTCAGTCGCGCCCAGCGTTTCTGTGAGGAAAATCAGCTTTTCTGCTTTCAGCGCAATGGCAACTGATGTCGCCACATCTTCCAGTGTGCAATTAAAAATATCACCCGTCGGCGAGAAACCGATCGGCGAGATCAGCACCACTTCATCATCATCGAGCCGGCGCACAATACCTTCGGTGTCGACTTTGCGAACTTGTCCGGTGTGCATGTAATCGACGCCATCGCGCACACCGACCGGCTTGGCAGTAATGAAATTACCCGATGCGACGCGGATGTCTGCGCCTGCCATGGGCGAATTGGCAAGCTCGGTGGAGAGCGTCGCCTCGATTTCCATGCGCACGATGCCGTTGGCTTCTTTCACGCATTTGAGCGCAGCATCATCCGTGACACGACGGCCATCAACCAGTTTTGAAGCGACACCGTGCTGCGAAAGTTGATCCTCCACCTGCGGGCGCGTGCCGTGTACCAGCACCACGCGAATCTCCAGGCTCACCAACACATTGATGTCGTGCGCAAGCTGCATCATCTCGCCGTCGGTGAGTACCTCGCCACCGAACGCGATCACGATAGTGCGGCCACCAAATTCGTGGATGAACGGTGTGGCGCTGCGGAACCACTTTACAAAAGCTTCCAGTTTTTTTGCGTCGTTCTTGGCCATGCGAGGCGATATCGTGAGTTAGAGAAGAAGGCGTTGCGTCATTTTAACGATAAGGCGCCGTTCACGCGCATAAGGGTCAATCAAACCACCGTACCCAGATCACCAAAGCACGCCGCCAGTGCCGCGATGGCCGCGAGCCCAGCCGTTTCCGTACGCAAGACACGCGGCCCGAATTTCGCCGCCATCACGCCGTGTGTGACAGCACGCGCGATTTCATCAGTCGTGAATCCGCCTTCGGGGCCGATCAGGAGCGCGATTGGTCTGTCCGCATCAATGCTGCCTAGCAACGGCTTTTCGGCCATTGGATCCAGCACTATGCTGCTGCCTTCAGGCGATTTTTTCAACCACTGATCCAGCGTTTGCACACCGTGCACGAGCGGTACCCGATTGCGTCCGCACTGTTCGCACGCCGCCACCACAATTGCCTGCCAATGCGCAACGCGCTTTTCCGCGCGTTCGCCGTCGAGCTTCAGCGTCGCGCGCGCGGTTGCAATGGGCACAATATTGGTCACCCCGAGTTCCACTGCTTTCTGTACGATGAGGTCCATTTTGTCGGCCGTGGCCAGCGCCTGAACCAGCGTGATGCTGATCGGCGACTCGCGCTCGATCGGATCAAACGCACAGAGGTTCACGGTCGCGTCGCGTTTACCGATGGTCACGACGGTCGCTACAAATTCGCCACCCTCACCGTCGAATAACGTGATGTCATCGCCGGTCGCGATCCGCAGCACTTGCAGATGCCGCGCCACCGCTTCGCTGACGGCAAATGCAGTCCCGAGCCAGCAAGGGCGCGGCAACGGCAATGCGGAAAAAAAACGCGGCGATATCATAGGGGGTGATGCACATTTTCAGAGGGGCATGACTGGGGAGTATTATAGCGGCGCGCTGCATGTCGCCATTCACTGGAATCGGCAGATCTACCACTGTTTCTCGACGACAAATGTATGAAACTACTTCACGCCATCCGGCAATATTCGATGAATGGAAGTGCTTGGGGGGTGCCCATTTGCGATGAATAAAAACGTCGTACAACGCCATTTCATGAGGATCTTCAGCCATTATTGGCCTGGAAGCCTCACCAATGCTGGTGTTTGTCTAGTGTTGCTTCGCTGCTTCGGCTTCGTCTGAGTGGCGTCCAAATCACTCTCCATCGCCATCTGCGGCTATGGCACGGCCGCGCAGGCGTGCGCGTTGCTGTTGCGCGCCCAGGGTCACGCGATCACCATCTTTGAACGCAGCCCGGTGCTGGCACCGGTGGGCGCGGGTTTTCTGTTGCAACCCACAGGGCTTGCGGTATTGTGCGCCTTGGGCCTGGCGGATCAGGCGCTCGCGTGCGGCGCGCGCATCGACCGCCTGCACGGGCAAAATGTGCAGGGCCGCCAGGTGATGAATATCCGCTACGCTGATTTGGGATTGAAGCTCCACGGTCTCGGCATGCAGCGCGGTGCGCTATTTGAAATACTGAAAAATGCCTACGCTGATGTTGCTGCGATCAAGACCGGTGTTGAAATCGTGCGTGTCGATGACAAACGCGGAATGCTGACCGATTACGCGGGCAACACACATGGGCCATACGATCTCATATTGGTCGCCGATGGTGCACATTCAAACCTGCGCAGCCAGTTTCCGCATCTCGTCAAACGTGACCAGCTCTACCCCTGGGGTGCGCTGTGGTGCAGCGTCGAGGATCGCATCGGTTTTTCGCGCGGCATACTCGAGCAACGTTACCGTGCGTCCTCGGAAATGCTGGGTATTCTGCCAGTCGGTCGGTTACCGGGCGACCCCGCCGATATCAGGCGCGTGACGCTCTACTGGAGCGTGCCACGTGAAAATTTTCAGCAATTTGAACAGCAACCGATTCAACAGTGGCGCGACAAAGTTTGTGCGCTGCTGCCGGAGGCGCATGATTTTGTGGCACAAGTCACAGCGCCCACGCAGCTTGCGCGCGGCACTTACCGCGATGTCGTGCTGCGCTCCTCACGCGAAGGCCGCGTACAGTTCATCGG
>JANYFH010000188.1 GCA_025362705.1 Betaproteobacteria bacterium | reverse complement strand
ACATTGAAGCTCGGGCAGAAATCGAGCACGGGTGATACCGAGGGCGAGATCATTGAGACGCGCGAAGTTGCAGTGGATATGCAAAAAGTCGATGCGATTCTGGCGAAATTTGTCGGCGCACAAACGCAAATTCCGCCGATGTTTTCGGCTTTAAAGCGGGGCGGCGTGCCGCTATACAAACTCGCCCGTCAGGGATTGGAAGTTGAACGCGCGGCGCGAGAGATCAATGTCATTTCGCTCAGTACCGTCTCACTCAAGGGTGACGAATTGGTGATAGATACTGCGGTGAGCAAAGGCACCTATATTCGCGTATTAGCCGAGGATATCGGCGAAGCACTCGGCTGCGGAGCTTATCTGACGGCATTGCGGCGAACCGCAACGGGCGGTTTTGGCTTGAAGCAGGCCATCACACTGGAGTCGCTAGACGGGATGGATATGCTGGCGCGCGACGCAACGTTGCTGCCAGCGGATTCACTTGCGATGGCATTGCCTGGAATTCGGCTGGATGCGGGGTCGGCGATGGCGCTACAGCAGGGAAAAACGCCGCGCATCTTCGCGCATGCCATGCCACTGATTGCATCTACCCAATATCGGGCTTACGACGATAAGGGCGTGTTTCTCGGCGTCGCGACGGCGTCCGGTTGTGACGCCCAAGGCGCAACGTTGACTGCACTGCGGCTGATGACACCAAGCGCAGCGGCACCAGAAAACCCCTGATTCCACTGTCTTTTCCAGCGTAAAACGGCTATAATGTCGGACTTCGCTAAACCGATGTTCAGGGCGCTTCAATTGCCCGGGACATTGTCAAAAGCCGCAAGTATCTGCGAAAAGATACGTGAACTGAATCGGAGAATCAAAATGGCAACCACTCAAGAAGTTTTGCAGCAATACCAGCGTGCCAAAGGCGACACTGGGTCCCCTGAAGTGCAGGTCGCATTGTTGACCTCACGCATCAATGAGTTGATGTCGCACTTCAAAATCCACGTCAAGGATCACCACGGTCGCCGTGGTTTGCTGCGCATGGTGAGCAAACGTCGCACCCTGCTGGATTATCTGAAGCGCACCAAACTGGACACCTATCGCACGCTGATCGACAAACTCGGCCTGCGTAAGTAAGAGTCGTCTGCACCGGAAGTATTCGAGAAGCCCCACTGAATCCAATTTCAGCGGGGCTTTTTCTTGTTCGCGAATTTGATTTGCCGTTTTTTTGTTCCGGCCTTGTTTAGTTTCACCGAAAGACAAGCGCCCGGGCAGTAATTTTGAACAACGATGTTATTGAGACCAGAAGAGGGAATTCCCAAATGAAAGCAATCAAGAAATCATTTCCATACGGGCGCCACACGGTGACGCTCGAAACCGGCGAGATCGCGCGGCAGGCCGATGGTGCTGTGCTGGTGTCGATGGACGACACGGTCGTTCTCGTTACTTGCGTTGCGCGTACCGAAGTCAAACAGGGGCAGGATTTTTTCCCGCTGACAGTGGATTATCAGGAAAAATCATTTGCGGCGGGCAAGATCCCCGGTGGATTCTTCAAACGCGAAGGTCGTCCTTCCGAAAAAGAAATCCTTACATGTCGCTTGATTGATCGTCCGCTGCGCCCGTTGTTTCCGGATGGTTTTTACAATGAAGTTCAAATCATCGCTACTGTGTTGTCATGCGATCCTGAGATCGATCCGGATATTCCTGCCATGATCGGCGCGTCTGCTGCCGTGATGCTGTCAGGTTTGCCGTTCGAAGGCCCGATTGGTGCTGCGCGGGTCGGTTACATCGACGGTCAGTACGTGCTCAATCCATCAAAGACTGAACTCCAAACCACATCGCAAATGGATCTCGTCGTTGCAGGAACCGAGACCGCCGTGTTGATGGTGGAATCGGAGGCGTCCGAATTGCCGGAAGATGTAATGCTTGGTGCCGTCGTGTTTGGTCACGATGCGCAACAAGCTGCCATCAACGCGATACTTGAGCTTGCAGACGAAGCTGGTAAAGACCCGTGGGACTGGACGGCACCCGTGCCACCGCAAGTACTTATCGACCAGATCAGCGCGATGGCGGCTAACGATGTGAACGAAGCGTTCCGCATCAAATCCAAATCGACCCGCTCGCAAAAACTAGACGAGATCAAAAATCGTGTGGTTGCGGCACTCTGCACCGATGCTGAAGGCGCGCCGGACAAGAATACCGTCACCTCGCTCCTGTTCAACATCGAAGCCAAAACCGTTCGCGGCCAGATTCTCAATGGCGAACCACGCATTGACGGTCGCGATACACGCACCGTTCGCCCGATCTCGATCCGCCAATCGGTGTTGCCCCGTACGCATGGTTCGGCGCTGTTCACGCGCGGCGAGACGCAGGCAATCGTCGTTGCCACTTTAGGTACGCTCAAGGAATCGCAGCGCATCGACGCGTTGCAAGGTGAATACACCGATCGCTATATGTTCCATTACAACTTCCCGCCTTACTCCACTGGTGAAACCGGTCGGGTTGGTACGCCGAAGCGTCGCGAAATCGGCCACGGCCGTCTTGCCAAACGTGCACTGGTTGCGGTGTTGCCGTCTGAAGCAGAGTTTGGCTATTCAATGCGCGTAGTTTCGGAGATTACCGAATCGAACGGCTCCTCATCGATGGCCTCGGTGTGCGGCGGTTGTCTGGCGCTAATGGATGCAGGTGTGCCGATCAAAGCACACGTCGCCGGTGTTGCGATGGGGCTGATCAAGGAAGGCAATCGCTTCGCTGTACTGACCGATATTCTCGGTGACGAAGATCACTTGGGCGATATGGATTTCAAGGTGGCCGGCACCGACAAAGGTATCACCGCGTTGCAGATGGACATCAAGATCATGGGTATCACCAAGGAGATCATGGATGTCGCATTGAAGCAGGCCAAAGAAGGGCGCATGCACATTCTCGGCTTGATGAAACAGGCCGTACCTTCCGCGCGCGGCGAACTCTCACAATTCGCACCACAGATTATCAAAATGAAGATCAATCCCGACAAGATCCGCGAAGTCATCGGCAAGGGCGGCAGCGTAATCCAAGCGTTGACGCGCGAAACCGGTACCCAGATCGACATCGACGATGAAGGTAATATCAGCATCGCTTGCGTTTCGAGTGAAGCGGGTGAAGCGGCCAAGAAGCGTATCGAAGACATCGTTGCCGAAGTAGAAATCGGTCGCATCTACGAAGGCCCGGTTGTGCGTCTTCTGGATTTTGGCGCGATCGTACAATTGCTGCCAGGCAAAGATGGCTTGCTGCACATTTCGCAGATTGCACACGAGCGCGTCAATGCCGTGGCGGACCACTTGAAAGAAGGCCAGATCGTAAAAGTAAAAGTGATGGAAGCGGACGACAAAGGCCGTGTACGCCTGAGCATGAAGGCGCTCACCGAAGCGCCACCGCGTGCGCCGCGTGTGGAAACACCAGCACCGGAAGGCGCACCGCAAGCGTAGTGCGAGCTAAATTGCGGTGAGTATACAAAACGGCCTTGTTGTACAAAGGCCGTTTTGTTTTTGTGCGAACTTGGTTTGCCCTCACAGTGCTTCACGCGTATAATTCGCCCTTCGCGTATCACTCAGTCGGGGTGTAGCGCAGCCCGGTAGCGCGCCTGGTTTGGGACCAGGATGTCGTAGGTTCGAATCCTATCACCCCGACCAAATTTTTAGCGTCAGTCCGAGCAGTCATTCGCGGACGTTGTTTCCGGCTGGTGTGTTCAATGTTGCGCCCGTAGCTCATCTGGATAGAGCACCGGCCTTCTAAGCCGGGGGTAACAGGTTCGAGTCCTGTCGGGCGTACCAACGAAGCGGAAGAGCAGGGGCCCCGTTCCACAGGGATGTGACCCGCACAGTTGGTAAGCGCACCGCAAGATCTATACGTTTGAGATAGCGACGCGAATTGTTGCAGAATTTGTAGCAGGTAGTTTGCGATGCGGCCAGCGAATCAACGAACACAATTATTCGCTGCGACGCTTCGGTTTAGATCAAATATCAAGTACGCATCACAAAGATCAACGGTGGGTGTAGCTCAGCGGTAGAGTCCTGGATTGTGATTCCAGTTGTCGTGGGTTCGAACCCCATCATCCACCCCAAAATAAAAAAACCGCATCGTGCGGTTTTTTTATTGCTGTCGACGTACTATCTGTTCTACGTGGATATGAAACACCAGCACTGGTGCGGCTTTCAGGCATTTGTTGGGAGTTATGTCGATGACATACCGCGCCA
>JANYFH010000176.1 GCA_025362705.1 Betaproteobacteria bacterium | reverse complement strand
GTAGAGGTCAAGCTCTTTCCTGGCGGCTGGGATGCCGTTCTAATAGTCGATGAGGATATTGGTATCGAATAGCGCCTTCATGCAGTCAACTCACCGATCCCATTCGGCGCGCAATTTTTTCTGCACCGCCAGACCGTCGGTGGGACGGCGCTTCGGTGTTTTCCACGCGCCGAACGCGTTGTCGGTTTCGGCGTGGTGCACCACATACTGCGCGACGGCCTGACGAATCAGTTCGGCGCGTGAAACATGTTTGCGCCGCTCAAGTTCACGCAGGGCGGCGAGTTGCGATTCAGGTAAATCGATAATGGTGCGCATGTTTTGGCTCGTGTTGGATGATGACTGATGATGTCATCATATCAAAAATAAACTATTTGACAAACACCAGCATTGGCGCGTTGTTTGGAGGTATTTCGGCCTGAAACAGCCGTCAATGCTGGAGTTTCACCATTTTACCCTATGGCGCACTACCTACTCAAACTGCTTCTTGAACTTCGCCAATTCCTCCGTGAGCCACGTTACTTCGCGTCTTAGCGAAGCCAGTTCGGCCTCAAGATGCGAGAGCCGATCATCGCCTGCACCTTCCACCACGCCGCTGCCAACGTTCATTCCAGACGCAATTTCCTGCCGCTCCACTGCCATTGCGCCTGACAGCAAATGCGCCCAGCGCGATTCCTTGGTGCCCGGTGCGCGTGGCAATTGCATGACCAGCGGCGGTTCGTTTGCTGCGAGATCTTCGAGGGAGCGCTCCACGCTTTCCACCGATGCGAACGGATACATGCGTGCTGTGCGCTGACGCAGTTCGCCGCAGGTCTGCGGGCCGCGCAGCAACAGCAGTGTGACCAATGCAAGTTTGGCGTCGTCCAGTGAAAACACTTCGGCCACGCGATGCTGATACTTGGCCACGCGGCTGCCGGCCGGATAGTAGGTCTGCGCGAGATTGTTTTGTTGCAAGCGGGCGAGTGCAGCACTCACGGTTTCTTCACCGAGGCTCATCACCGGCTCGCGGTTGCTCAATTGGTTGCAGGCATTGACGACGGCGTTTAGCGAGAGCGGATATACGTCCGGCGTGAGCGATGCTTTTTCGGCGAGCACGCCAAGCACGCGGGCTTCGAAGGCCGAGAGATTTAATTCGATCATGCGGCGAGGTTAGGTGCTGCGGACATTGCCGTCAAGCTTGGCCCGCGTGCTCAAATGCGGCGAGACACCACGCTTCCTCGTTGGGCAACCACCTGCAGAATACCCAATCGGGTCCGATGTCGTCGAGGTCCAAGTGTGGCTGTTTGCCCGAGTAGTGCGCAATCCGCGTCGCCCCGGCGCGAATGGCCTCAGTGACTTCTGCCTCAGGCAGGCGCAGCGCATAGGTGTGCGAGCCGCCCGCAAAACCGAAAACGACTCCTGTCGCCGGATGTATCAATGCGGGTGTCCCGTAAAAAATTACGCGGCAATCGACCGGCAGTCTGGATTGCAGTTCGTCCCACAGCCGCGCGACCAGATCAGGATGTGTACCCAGGCTCAGGTACGGCTGAACGACTGCATCGGGCATCGCGAGCGGCGGCATGCGCTCCGGCACATACCGCGTCTCGCAGTAGCGACGCAGGTTGGCATTGGCAGGGTTGTCGAGGGCGGCGGGGTTCATGGTTGCTGCCATGTTAACCACGTTTAAGTACACAGTGATTGTATGTTCACAGCCGACTGACATTACCTGGCCACAGCTATACTCACGCCTTGAACTGACCCGGAGCTTCGCGCATGAACCGCAGAGACTTTATTCAAATCGGCGCGCTGGCTGGCGCGATCAGTAGTGGCAACACGATGGCGGCGACAGTGGCATCATCAAAAAACGCAAATGTGATTGAGGCAAGCGTCGCCGACTTGCAGGCAGCGATGCAGGCCGGAAAACTCAATTCACAGAAACTGGTGAAGCTGTATCTGGCGCGAATACGTGCCATCGACAAAACGGGACCACGCATCAATTCGATCATTGAATTGAATCCCGATGCGTTATCAATTGCCAAGGCGCTCGACGCGGAGCGCAAGGCGAAGGGGCCGCGCGGACCGTTGCACGGCATTCCGGTTTTGTTGAAGGACAACATTGCCACCGCAGACAAAATGCAGACTACCGCAGGCTCTCTGGCGCTGATAGGCGTGAAGCCGCCGCGCGATGCGTTTCTCGTGACCAAACTGCGCGAAGCCGGTGCGGTAATCCTTGGCAAAACCAACCTGAGCGAATGGGCGAACATGCGCTCGACCCGCTCCACCAGCGGTTGGAGTGCGCGTGGCGGATTGACGAAAAATCCCTACGCACTGGATCGCAATACCAGCGGCTCGAGCTCTGGTTCCGGTGCGGCGATGGCGGCCAGCCTTGCTGCAATTGCGGTAGGCACCGAAACCGATGGCTCCATCACGTCACCTGCCAGCCTCAATGGGCTGGTGGGTATCAAGCCCACGCTGGGATTGATCAGTCGCAACGGCATTATTCCAATCGCACATTCGCAGGATACCGCGGGGCCTATGACGCGCACCGTTGCGGATGCCGCGCTGTTGCTCACGGCGATGGCAGGCGTGGATGTGCGCGACGCGGCAACGAAGGAAGCCAAGGCACTCGACTACACAAAATTTCTCGACAAAGATGGATTGAAGGGCGCCCGCATCGGCGTGGTGCGTGGCAATTTTGGCGGAGCCAATGATCTTGCTTCGGTGGCTGTTGAGGCTGCGCTGAAGGTGCTAACTGCCCGTGGCGCGATATTGGTTGATCCGGTGGAGCTATCAAAAACGAGCAAGTATGAATTGACCGAGTACGAGGTGCTGCTCTACGAATTGAAGGCTGACATGGCGGCCTACCTTGCTGAATTCGCGCCCGGCTCAAATATCAAAACGCTGAAAGACATTATTGAATTCAACGAAAAGAATAGCGCACGTGAGCTGAAGTTTTTTGGACAGGAACATTTTGTCCTGGCAGAAGCGAAGGGCGGCCTCGATAGCAAAGACTATCTGGAGGCACTTGCCAACAACCACCTTAATTCCCGCGCTGAAGGAATCGACAAGGTGCTGAAAGAACACAAGCTCGACGCGCTCGTCGCGCCGACAGGTATCCCGGCGTGGCTGACCGATTTTATCAATGGCGATGCGAGCGGGACCAGCTTTACCACTCCTGCTGCGGTAGCCGGCTATCCACACGTGACGGTGCCTGCGGGGCAGGTATTCGGTTTGCCCGTGGGTATTTCGTTTGTCGGTACCGCGTGGAGTGAACCAACGCTGATTCGCCTTGCCTATTCGTTCGAGCAGGCAACTCTGCACCGGCGCGCGCCCACGTTTGCGAGATCAGTGAACCGGATCGACGCATAGAGGCTTGCAATTCGTTACAATTTCAACACATTCAGACACTAACCAGATTTGTCCGGGCATGTCATATCCGGCACAATCCGGCACCGGCGCTACATACAATATCCACAATCCTGCCATTTCCTGCTCTTCCCGCAAAACTGCCTGCTTCCTGCGGCTGATTTTCGGGGGACTCTGACCTGAATAAAACAAAAAATCATGATCAAACGCGACAACTTTCTTGCAAACGGATGGAAGCGGCAACCCAATTGGGTGCGCAAAGGTCTTGTTCCGCTTTTGTTTCTCGGCGCGATCGGCGGCGGTATCTGGTGGTATATGCAGCCGCCTGCTGCTGATGCAGCCAAATCCGCTGATGCTGCGAAAGGCGCCACACCCGGTGCGCCCGGCAAAGGCGCGGGTGGTGGCCGCTTCGGCGGATTTGATCCAACACGGGTTCAGCCGGTGCTGGCCGTTGCCGCGAAGGCTGCAGACCTGAACGTCGTGCAGAATGGTCTAGGCACGGTGGCGGCACTTCGCGTCGCGACTGTGAAGGCGCGTGTCGATGGGCTGCTGGAAAAAGTGCTTTTTCAGGAAGGCCAGTCTGTGAAAGCGGGCGACGTGCTCGCCGAAATTGATCCCAAACCTTTGCAAGTGCAACTCGCGCAGGTAGAAGGGCAATACGCGCGTGATCTGGCGCAACTGAACAATGCAAAACTCGATCTCGAACGCTATCGGGTATTACTGGCGCAGGATTCCATCGCCAAACAGCAACTCGACAGCCAGGAGTCACTCGTGCGCCAATACGAGGGAACCGTAAAAATTGATCAGGCGCAGGTCGATAACGCCAAGTTGCAGCTCTCATACACGCGGGTGACCGCGCCAATTGCCGGGCGGCTTGGTTTACGCCAGATTGATACCGGCAACATCATCCGCTCCGCCGATACGCTGGGTCTGGTGGTCATCACGCAAATCGATCCCATCACGGTCGTGTTCACGATTCCGCAGGACAATCTGCAGCGCGTGTTGCAGCGCCTGAAAGCGGGCGAGAAGCTGGGTGTGGATGCTTGGGATCGCGACCAGAAAAACAAACTTGCGAGCGGCACGCTGATTACTGTGGACAACCAGATCGACACGGCCACCGGCACCATCAAATTGAAGGCGCAGTTGCCGAATCCGGATGGGCTGTTGTTCCCGAATCAGTTCGTGAATGTGCGCATGGTTGTGGAAACCCAAAAAAACGCCACCGTTATTCCCATGGCCGCCATCCAGCGCGGCGCGCAGGGCACCATCGTCTATGTTGTGAAGGAAGACAAAACCGTGTCGCTGCGCCCAGTAAAAATGGGAGCAGTTGAAAATGACAACGTTGCGATTGAGTCTGGCGTGAAGCCCGGTGAGCTGGTGGTGACGGACGGTATTGATCGCTTGCGCGAAGGTGCCAAGGTCGAAGTGACAACCCCGTTTGTACCGCGTCAGCGTGGACCCGGTGGCGACCCCAGCAAGCGCGGCAACCGGCAAGGCAAGGGTGATGCATCGCCAGCCGCGCCGACGCCAGCGGGAGCACCGCCAGTGACTGCAAAGCCCGCAAACGAAAAAGGCGCTGTGCCGACTACTGCCGGCGCGGCGAAAGCCACTGCCAGCGAGGCCGCCACGCCTGCCGCTGCGCCGCCGGAACCACCCAGGGGCGGGGGCTGGCGTGACATGAGTGACGAGCAAAAAGCCGAGCTAAAGAAAAAAATGGAAAGCATGACGGACGAGCAGAAGGCTGAATTCAGGAAAAAGATGCGGGAGCGCGCGCAGCAAGGCGGGCAACAGTAGGCATCGCGATGAATCCGTCACGTCTATTTATTCTGCGGCCGGTAGCGACCTCGCTACTGATGGTCGCGATCCTGCTCGCGGGATTTCTCGCTTATAAACAACTACCGCTTTCGGCATTGCCGGAAGTTGATTACCCGACCATTCAGGTCATCACGCTCTATCCAGGCGCCAGCCCCGATGTAGTGACATCAGGCATCACCGCGCCGCTGGAGCGCCAGTTCGGACAGATGCCGGGCTTGAAGCAGATGTCCTCGACCAGTTCCGGTGGTGCCTCGGTCATTACCCTGCAGTTCGAGTTATCGCTTTCGCTCGATGTGGCCGAACAGCAGGTGCAGGCGTCTATTAACGCCGGCAGTAATCTGCTGCCCACCGATTTGCCCGCACCGCCCACCTACAGCAAGGTGAATCCGGCCGACGCGCCGATTCTCACCATCGGCATCACTTCCAAAACCATGCAGATGCCGCGTGTGCAGAATCTGGTGGATACGCGCATCGCGCAAAAAATTTCGCAGTTGCCCGGTGTTGGTCTGGTCACGCTTTCCGGTGGTCAGCGTCCTGCGGTGCGCGTGCAAGTCAACCCGAAGGCGCTGGCTGCCACGGGGATTGGTCTGGATGATGTGCGCACCGCCATTGGTGCGGCAAACGTCAATCAGGCAAAGGGAAGTTTTGATGGCCCGGTTCGAGCGTACACGATCGACGCCAATGACCAATTAAAATCCGCAGCCGAATACCGCGCCATCGTGATCGCCTACAAAGCCGGTGCGCCGATTTATCTGACCGACGTCGCCGAAGTGATCGAAGATGCCGAGAACATAAAACTGGCTGCGTGGATGAATGACACGCCCGCCATCATTCTAAACATTCAGCGCCAGCCAGGTGCCAACGTGATCGAGGTCGTTGACCGCGTCAAGCAGTTGCTTCCCGGTCTCGCCGCCACGTTGCCGGCATCGGTTGAATTGATGGTGCTCACGGACCGCACCGTGACAATTCGTGCGTCGGTGAATGATGTGAAGTTTGAGCTGATGCTTGCCGTGGCGTTGGTGGTGATGGTGATATTTTTGTTCCTGCGCAACTTTGCGGCGACGCTCATCCCCAGTGTTGCGGTGCCGCTGTCCTTGATTGGTACGTTTGGCGTGATGTATCTGGCCGACTACTCGATCAACAATCTCTCACTGATGGCGCTCACCATCGCCACCGGGTTTGTGGTCGATGACGCGATCGTGATGATTGAAAATATTTCACGCTACATCGAAGAAGGCGATTCGCCGCTTGATGCGGCGCTCAAGGGTTCGGAGCAGATCGGTTTCACGATTATTTCGCTGACCTTCTCGCTGATCGCGGTATTGATCCCGCTGCTGTTCATGGGCGATGTCGTTGGCCGTTTGTTTCGCGAATTTGCCATCACGCTGGCGGTGGCGATCCTGATCTCGGCTGTCGTGTCGCTTACGCTCACGCCGATGATGTGCGCGCGGCTGTTGAAGCACACGCCGGAAGAAAAACAGAGTCGCTTCTACCGGGTGACAGGTCGCTGGTTCGAGAACATCATCGCCCGTTACGGCGTGATGTTGAACTGGGTGCTTGACCGTCAATCGCTTACGCTGCTGGTGGCGATTGGTACGCTGGTGCTCACAGGGCTTCTGTACATTTTTGTGCCGAAGGGATTTTTCCCGTTACAGGATACCGGCGTCATTCAGGGAATATCGGAGGCGCCCCAGTCGGTGTCGTTCCAGAGCATGGCACAACGCCAGCAGGCATTGGCGCAAGCGGTGCTTGAAGATCCGGCGATTGAAAGTGTCTCGTCGTTTATTGGTGTCGATGGGATCAACACCACGCTCAACAGCGGCCGTATGCTCATCAATCTGAAGCCGCACAACATGCGCAACGCCAGTGCTTCAGCCGTGATCGAGCGGATGAAACCCAGAATCGACAAGCTCGAAGGCATCAAGCTCTATATGCAGCCGGTGCAGGATCTCACGATTGAAGATCGCGTGAGCCGCACGCAGTTCCAGTTCACGCTCGAAGACGCTAATCCCGAAGAATTGAGCGAATGGACGCACAAGCTGGTCGATAAACTCGCCACTCTTCCAGAGCTTTCCGAGGTGGTCTCGGATTTGCAGGACGAAGGCTTGCAGGCCTATCTCAATATCGACCGCGATACCGCCGCACGACTCGGCGTTACGCCAGCATCAATTGACAACGCGCTCTACAACGCCTTCGGCCAGCGGCTGATTTCCACTATTTTTACCCAGACCAGCCAGTATCGCGTCGTGTTGGAGGTAAAGCCTGAATACAAACTTGGGCCGCAAGCGCTCAATGATATTTATGTGGGTTCCTCGACCGGCCAGCAGATTCCGATTTCGGCGGTGGCGACTGTGATTGAAAAACCGGCATCGCTCGCAATCAACCACATTGGCCAATTTCCGGCGACCACCATTTCATTCAATCTGGGCGCCGGACATTCGCTCGGTGATGCAGTGAAAGTGATCGAGAGCACCGAAAAAGAACTGGGCATGCCTGCGAGCGTGCGCACCGGATTTCAGGGCGCAGCACTCGCATTCCGCGCGTCGCTCACCAATACGCTGTTGTTGATCCTTGCCGCCATCGTCACCATGTACATCGTGCTGGGTGTGCTCTACGAGAGCTACATTCACCCCGTCACCATTTTGTCCACGCTGCCGTCAGCAGGTGTGGGAGCGCTGCTGGCGCTGCTGGTGTCGCGAAACGATCTGGGCATTATCGCCATCATCGGCATTATTTTATTGATCGGAATCGTGAAGAAAAACGCGATCATGATGATCGATTTCGCACTCGATGCGGAACGCAAGCAAGGCATGCAGCCGCGCGAGGCGATTTACCAGGCGTGCCTGCTGCGTTTGCGACCCATTCTCATGACCACCATGGCCGCATTGCTGGGTGCGCTTCCGCTGATGGTCGGCACTGGTGTGGGTTCGGAATTGCGTCATCCGCTCGGCATCGTGATGGTTGGTGGTTTGATCGTTTCGCAGGTGTTGACGTTGTTCACGACACCGGTGATCTATCTGGCCTTTGATCGGCTCGCACGGCGCGTCAATAAGCGCGATGAGCCCGAACAACTGGCAGCAAAAGCTGATGGTGCTGCGGGGGAATAAATGAATATTTCCGAGCCATTCATTCGCCGCCCCGTTGCCACTACATTGCTCACGCTGGGTGTAACGCTGGCCGGCGCGATTGCATTCACGCTGCTGCCGGTGGCACCCTTGCCACAGGTGGATATTCCCACGATCTCGGTGTCAGCCTCGTTGCCGGGTGCAAGTCCTGAGGTGATGGCCGCAACCGTAGCGACGCCACTGGAACGCGCGCTGGGGCGCATTGCCGGTGTCAACGAGATTACTTCGCAGTCCTCACTCGGCAGCGCGCGTGTCACGCTCCAATTTGACCTTAACCGCAGCATCGATGGCGCTGCGCGCGATGTGCAGGCAGCCATCCAGGCGGCACGCAGCGAATTGCCGTCGAGCTTGCCGAATAATCCTACGTATCGCAAAGTGAATCCGGCGGATGCGCCGTCGATTATTCTGGCGATGACGTCGGATGTTCTTACGCAGGGGCAAATTTACGACGCGGCATCGACCGTTGTGGCGCAAAAGATTTCGCAGGTCGCAGGCGTGGGGCAGGTGACGGTGGGCGGTGGCTCACTGCCGGCGGTACGGGTTGAATTGAATCCATCCACGCTCAATAAGTACGCCATATCTTTTAGCGAAGTGCGCGCAGCGATCACGGCGAATAATGCCAACCGACCCAAAGGGATTGTTGAGGACGGCGAAAAAAGCTGGCAGATTTACGCAAACGATCAGGCGAAAAAAGCGGCCGACTATTTACCTGTCATCGTCGCTTATCGCAATGGCGCGGCAGTGCGGTTGTCCGATGTCGGTGAGGTGATTGATTCGGTGCAGGATTTGCGTAATGCAGGCATCGCCAATGGCAAGCCGGCAGTCGTCGTGCTCGTCACCACGCAGCCAAACGCCAATATCATTGAGACTGTTGATCGGGTGCTGGCAATGGTTCCCGAGCTCCAGTCATCGATCCCCGGTACCGTCAATCTCAGCGTCGTGATGGAGCGCACGACCACGATTCGCGGCAGCCTGCGTGACGCCGAGCGCACGATGGCCATCGCGGTGGGTTTGGTGATCATGGTTGTGTTCCTGTTCCTGCGTAACTGGCGTGCAACTCTCATACCAGCGGTTGCCGTACCGGTGTCCCTAATCGGCACTTTTTCTTTCATGTACCTTTTCGGCTACAGCCTCGACAACCTTTCCCTGATGTCGCTGACCGTTGCAACCGGTTTTGTGGTCGATGATGCCATCGTCGTGCTGGAGAATGTCTCGCGCCACATTGAGAAAGGCATGGCGCCATTTGACGCTGCATTGAAAGGCGCACGAGAGGTAAGTTTCACGGTGGTGTCGATGAGCTTGTCGTTGATTGCCGTGTTCATTCCGATCTTGTTGATGGGCGGCATCGTCGGTCGGTTTTTTCGCGAATTCGCGGTAACGCTGTCGATCGCCATTCTGGTTTCGCTGGCGGTATCCCTGACGACAACGCCGATGATGTGCGCACGACTGCTGCGTCCGCACGATCCGGGAAAAGTCAAAACACCGGGAAGATTGTCACGTTGGACAGATGCAGGAATAAAGCGCATCAATCGTGGCTATGAAAAAAGTTTGACGTTAGCACTCAAATTTCCATTTCTGGTATTTCTCACTTTGGTTGCCGCTGTTGGGCTCAATATCTATTTGTATATCGCCATCCCAAAGGGATTTCTGCCGCAGCAGGATACCGGGCGTATCGCCGGTTTCATTCAGGCCGACCAGAGCATTTCGTTTCAGGCGATGCGCGGCAAGCTTACCGAGTTGGTCGATATCGTCATGACCGATCCTGCGGTTGACAATGTGGTTGCTTTCACCGGTGGCGGGCAGCGCAATGGCGGGCAGATGTTCATGTCGCTGAAACCGCTTAAGGAGCGACAGGTGTCGGCAGATGCCATCGTGGCGCGCCTGCGCATCAAACTTGCGAAGGTCGCTGGTGCAAATTTGTTTCTGACGCCGGCGCAGGACTTTCGTGGTGGTGGACGCCAGTCCAATGCCGGCTATCAATTCACCTTGCAGGGCGATGACGTCACCGAGTTACGAAAATGGACACCGCTCCTGCAGAATGCCTTGCAGGACGTGCCGGAGCTAACCGACGTCAACAGTGATCAACAGGTGCGCGGTTTGCAAATGACCCTGCTTATCGATCGCGCCACGGCCTCGCGCATGGGCGTGACGCCCGCGATGATCGACACCGCTCTCTATCTCGCTTATGGGCAGGCGCAGGTATCGACGATCTATTCGGCGCTCAATCAATATCGCGTCGTCATGGAAGCTGCGCCGGAATACTGGCAGAGCCCGGAGGCGCTGAATGGTATTTATGTGCTTTCACCGACGCGCGGGCAAGTGCCCCTCTCGGCGTTTTCAAAGTACGAGCCGACGACTGCGGCGCTGGCCGTCAACCATCAGGGGCAGTTCGCAGCATCGACGATATCGTTTAACCTGCCCGAGGGCACTTCGCTGTCAACGGGCATACAAAAAATCCGCGACACAATGGAGCGTATCGGTGTGCCGACCAGCATTACCGGCAGTTCGCAAGGCACGGCGCGTATTTTTCAGCAGGGGCTCGACAATCAACCCTGGTTGATCCTTGCCGCGCTGTTCACGGTCTACATTGTGCTGGGTGTTCTATATGAAAGTTACGTCCATCCGATCACCATTATTTCCACGTTGCCATCTGCAGGCGTAGGTGCATTGCTGGCGCTGTTGGCAGCGGGAAGCGAGCTCTCGATCATCGCGCTGATCGGCGTAATTCTGCTCATCGGTATCGTCAAGAAAAATGCGATCCTGATGATTGACTTTGCGATCTCGACAGAGCGTACCCAGGGAAAATCAGCACACGACGCGATCTTTGAAGCGTGCATGCTGCGCTTTAGGCCGATCATGATGACAACCATGGCCGCACTGCTGGGTGCTATTCCGCTGGCGATCGGATTTGGCGATGGCGCAGAGCTGAGAAGGCCGCTGGGCATTTCAATTGTTGGCGGGTTGATTGTGAGCCAGTTGCTCACGCTGTATACGACGCCGGTGGTTTATCTTTATATGGACCGATTCCGTTTGTGGAGCAAAAATAAATTTGCGCGCGGACGTGGAAATGTCGTGCTGGAGGCTGGATGAAAGGTAATAAATTTAGACTGACGTGCTTGGTGATCGGCGTTCCGCTGCTCGCCTCGTGCGCTATCGGCCCTGACTACAAGCGTCCGGATGCACAAGCGCCCGCTGCCTATAAGGAAATGGCGGACTGGAAGCCCGCAACGCCGAAGGATGAGCTCAGCCGGGGCAAGTGGTGGAGTGTATTCGGCGACACGGAACTCGATGCGCTCATAGAGCAGGTAAGTGTATCCAACCAGAGTCTGAAAGCGTCGGAGGCGCGTTACCGTCAGGCGCAGGCGCTTACACAATCAGCGCGCGCCAGTTATTTCCCCACCGTTTCAGCAAATGCGAGTTCGACGCGCAGCCGTGCCGCCTCGGCGCGCTCGGCCGGCAGCAACGACGTGGCCACCAATCACAATCTCTCCTTGAGTGCAGGCTGGGAATTGGATGTGTGGGGGCGTATTCGCCGCACGGTGGAATCGAATGATGCCAGTGCGCAGGCGAGTGCTGCAGACTTGGAGGCTGCGCGCCTGTCGTTGCAATCGGAACTCGCGAACAGCTACTTCCAATTGCGTGTGAACGATGCGCAGAAGCAGCTTTTCGCCGATACGATCACGGCTTACGAAAAATCGCTGGAGCTGACGAGAAATCGCTATGCAGTCGGGGTCGCAGGCAAGGTTGATATCGTTCAGGCTGAAACGCAATTGCTCAGCGCGCAGGCGCAATCGATCGA
>JANYFH010000170.1 GCA_025362705.1 Betaproteobacteria bacterium | reverse complement strand
GCACCCATGATGGACTGGACGGATCGACACTGCCGCACTTTTCATCGGCTGCTCACCAAACACACGCGGCTTTACACTGAGATGGTGACGACTGGGGCCTTGCTGCATGGCAACCAGCCACGCCATCTTGATTTCAACAATGAAGAACATCCGGTTGCGCTGCAACTGGGTGGTAGCGAACCTGCCGATCTTGCGGCCTGCGCGAAGCTCGGTGCGTTGTGGGGTTATGACGAGATCAATCTCAATTGTGGCTGCCCTTCGGAGCGGGTACAGCGCGGCAGCTTTGGTGCGTGCCTGATGGCAGAACCGAAACTCGTCGCCGATTGTGTGAAGGCGATGGTCGATACAGTATTGATTCCGGTAACGGTCAAGCATCGTATTGGCATCGATAAATTCGAGGCCTACGATTTTGTTTGCGATTTTGTCGGCACCGTCGCTGAGGCTGGCTGTGGTGTATTCATCGTTCATGCGCGCAACGCGATTCTCAACGGCTTGAGCCCGAAACAGAATCGCGAAGTGCCGCCGCTGAAATATGATTTTGTGTATCGGTTAAAAAAAGATTTTCCGCATTTGACGATTGTGCTCAATGGCGGGGTACGCACACTTGGTGAAATTGAACAGCATCTCGCACATGTGGACGGTGTGATGATCGGGCGCGAGGCTTATCACAACCCATATTTGATGGCGACGTTTGATCGCGATTTTTTTGGGCGCGATGAAAAAATAATCACGCGCGAAGCTGTTGAGGCGAAGCTTGCGATTTACGCCGCGCAACAATCTTCGAACGACGTGCCACGTCACAGTATCATGCGCCACACGCTGGGACTTTATCGTGGCCTGCCGGGCGCGCGCGCATGGCGGCGTTCGATGTCGCAGCAACCGGTATGGTCCACATTGCCACTACCAGGCTAGCTGGCCCTGCACAGGCCTTCCCGGCACAGCAAACTTCGACGTATCCAATCGCTGTATACGTCTTGTTCCCGCGTTATTCAAATCGAGTCGCTTGCATGCCTTGGCAAAACGCTGCTCAAGCAAGCGCGCGAGAATTCCTTCGCCCACCATTCTTGAGCCAAAATTCGGGTCGTTGTCGCGACCGCCGCGCATTTCCTGCATGCGCGACATGACATGTGCAGCTTTAAGCGGGAAATGATTCTCCAGCCAGTTGCGGAATAGCTCCTTCAATTCCCAAGGCAGCCGCAACAATATGTAGCCGGCAGAAGTCGCACCCATGCCACGCGCGGTCTCCAGCAGCGTTTCCAATTCGTGATCGGTGAGAAAGGGAATCACCGGCGCCACATTGATGCCGACCGGAATGCCGGCGTCAGCCAGACGTTTGATTGTCTGCATGCGCCGTGCCGGTGCCGCTGTGCGCGGCTCTAGGTAGCGCGAAACATGGTGATCCATCGTGGTGATCGACAGCGTGACATGCACGAGATTGCGCGCGCTGAGGCTTTGCAGAATGTCGATATCGCGCTCGATCAGAGCGGACTTGGTGATCAAACCGACGGCCTGATTGAAATCGGATGCGATTTCCAGCAACTGCCGCGTGAGCTGGAATTTTCGTTCGCACGGCTGGTAGGCATCGGTGTTGATACCGAGGCTGATCACGTCCGATTTGAAACCGGGCTTGGATAGCTCCTCGCGCAGCAACCCTGGTGCATTCACCTTGGCAAACAGGCGCGTCTCGAAATCGAGCCCCGGTGAAAGCCCCAGATAGGCGTGCGACGGACGTGCAAAACAGTAAATGCAGCCGTGTTCGCAACCGCGATAGGGATTCACCGAGTAACGAAACGGAATGTCCGGCGAATCATTGCGCGAAATAATGCTCTTCGCTGTTTCATGCGTGATGATGGTGGTCAGCTTGATTTCTTCCTCCACCTCGGCAATCCAGCCGTCATCGAAGGCATCACGCTGCCATTGCTCGAAGCGACCTTCCACATTCAATGCTGCGCCGCGACCTTTGTGAACCTGATCGCGCTGTGTTCCTGATGCCTGGTTGGTTGTGCGTAGCGCCATCGTCGTTTCTTTCATGGAATAAATACTGTATAAATATACAGTATTTATTCCTCCTGAAAACTGTTTTTCTTTTGGCCCAGAGGACGCCTGCGCCGCGCATAGGGTGCATACAATGGGCAGGCGTCCGGCTCCGAGGTTCTGTCATTAGGAATTTCATCGCCCATACAAGTTGAAAGCGGTGTTCAGGATTTGGCTGATCGTTCGCCCAGGAGAGGCCGGTAATTCGCTTACCAGTCGCTTCCAACACCGCGCCGCTTGGCACACTCACGATTTTCAATGGCGTTTTGCCCAGCCATTCCACCCATACCGTGTTGCGTACCATATCCTGAGTGGTAGTACGGCTTGCTGTGTAGCCCTGATTATCCAGCGACACATTTAGAAATTGCGCGTCAGGCGCATCGTCGGCGGTCATTCGGTAGGTGTACTCGATGGTGACGGCTTCGGCTGCGGAAAGGTTGATGATGGCGTCGGTGGAAATTGCGCCGTCATCATCTTGCACAATCAATAATCCCTTGCGTGAGAATTTACGAAAGTCAGCTACACCGAGTCGTCCATACGAATTTGCGTCGAACACTTTGCCCTGCCAAATGGCGCCCGTGGTGTGTGCAGTCAAACGCAGCAGGCGTGCGCCATTTGGGAGCAGTGCACCGAATGTCGCTGCCATTGCTTCGCTATCGGGCATGACGAACGTCTGCATGACGCGGACGTCGATATTTTTTCCGTTGATCGTCACCTTCCAGTCGCGCTCGACTGCTTCAACAATATCGGCTTCACTACCGCAGCCGTCGCCGATCAGCAGCATGCCGGGAGACGGTTGTGGCGCAGCGACGATATCCGCCTCTATTCGGCGTTCGCCTGCACTCGCGGCACCAGTTACCAGCGGGAGCGCATATGCATCCTGCGCCAGCACCAGTGCGAGTCCGGCGCCGATAACGCTTACCACCACGCCGCAAATTACGGTGGCGAGAAACATTTTGACAAAATCCCACATCACAAAGTGCACGCGTTCTACTGGCTGCTGTGCTGATGCCTTTTTACATGCCCACGTCATTCTCATGTTGTGCTCTCAGTGTTGGTGATCGACACAAGCATTTGGCGCTACGATACGGGCGGCTTAAGTGGCCCGAAAATGACACACCGAAGATTGAATGTGGCGAAAAAATGGCGGTTGGTTCTGGCGAATCGCCGCTGACAGGACGTTGCGGTATATTCTTGGCACTGCCAAACAGATTGCCAAATTGGAAACGAGCACATGGGAAAGCGCATCGCAATTGTTGAAGACGACGAAACAATTCGCCAGAATTACGGCGATGCATTGCGGCGCAATGGCTATGAAATTGAGACATACGCCACTCGCGTCGAAGCGAATGCCGGCTTCAAAAACAGACTGCCTGATCTTGCGATCCTGGACATCGGTTTGGGAGATGAAACCGACGGTGGATTTTCATTGTGCCGGGACCTGCGCGCGATGTCGTCCTCACTGCCGATCATTTTTCTGTCGGCGCGTGACAATGATTTCGATGTGGTTTCGGGCCTGCGACTGGGCGCCGACGATTATGTGACCAAGGATGTGAGCATGCCGCATCTGCTTGCGCGCATCGCAGCGTTATTTCGTCGCATGGAAGCGATGAAGTTGCCGAGCCGTGCCGAAGATGTGTTACACCGTGGCAAGGTGATCCTCGATATCAACCGCCTATCGGTCATGTGGAACAATGTTGTCGTGGTACTGACTGTCACCGAGTTCTGGATGGTGCACGCGTTGGTCAAATTTCCCGGCCATGTAAAAAATCGTGATCAGTTAATGCGCGAGGCCGAGCTCACAGTAGACGACAACACGATCACGTCGCACATGAAACGTATTCGCAAAAAATTCATTGCGGTCGATGCGACGTTCGATGAGATTGAAACGGTCTACGGTATGGGTTACCGCTGGCATGCCGCATAAATGCACTAAACACAAGCGCTGTAGCGGCTCGTGGCGGCATTATTGTCTGGAAGCCGCACCGGTGCTTGTGTTTAATATCTTTACGTTGGACGCAGTCCGTATCGCGGCAGCACGCCGCACCCGCTGATGGCGCTGCCACTTTTTTTTCGAAGTATCCGCGCGAAGCTGTTACTCATCGCGCTGCTGCTATTGCTGATCCCGGTCATCGGATTTCGCTTTGTCCAGCAAATGGAGCAGCTACTGCGTGATGGGCAGCAACAGGTTTTGGTTAGTGCTGCCAAACTGCTTTCGGTAACGTTGTCGGATCGGCCCCAGTTGTTCGTGGTGCAGACATCCGAAAACGAGGCCGAACAATCGGAACGACGGAAGTTACTCGCACTTTTTGGAAGCGCCGATCCCGAGGCAGCGGCACAACTGGGCTCGGCATATTTGCCATCCGATGAGATTGAGAAAATACTTGGTGTCGTCGCGAAAACGGCTACACGAATCTGGGTGGTTGATTCCCGTTCACGCGTGCGCGGACTCGCGGGAAATCTCAACGTCAGCGATACTGCGAAAGTGTCGGCAGGATTCTTTCAGCAGCTCTATACGAACGCAATTCGCCCGATCATTCGCTTGCTTGCGCAAGATCTTGGCTCACCAATTTCCGAAGATGCGGCACAGGTAACGCGCGCGGTAATGACGAAGGTTGACCGTGCGCTTTCCGGCCAGCCTACTGCCTATCCTCGCTATGCGCGCAACGGGCTCGCGACCGTCATATCCGCTGCTGAGCCGGTGTGGCAGGGTGACAATATTGTCGGTGCTGTGGTGGTGGAAGAAACGACCAGCGGCTCACAGTCGATCACGTTCGCGGCACTGGAGTCATTGCTGGCAATGACACTAGTTGTGTTGCTGGTCGGTTTCGGTGCCCTGCTCATATTTGCATGGCGACTTGCATATCGTGTGCGGGTGCTTCAGCTTGAAGCCGAAACGGCAATTGATGCGCAGGGTCGAATTCGCGGAACGATCTCCGGTTCGGGTGCCAACGATGAAATTGGCGCTTTGTCGCT
>JANYFH010000168.1 GCA_025362705.1 Betaproteobacteria bacterium | reverse complement strand
GACGCCGCGTTCGCCCGATGCGTTTGGCGGGAGCAAAGACATTGCGTGCGCGGCGAGTCGGATCACGTTGAAGGTGCCGATGAGATTTATTTCCACCGCGCGGCGGAAATTTGCCAGTGAGTGCGGGCCGTTCTTGCCGACAACGCGTTCACCAGGTGCGACACCCGCGCAGTTGACGGCGCCGTGAATGCCGCCGAACGCCGAGGTACAAAGATCGACCGCCGCTTGTACGCTGGCTTCATCGGTCACATTGGTCTCGATGAATCTCGCCTTTGCCCCGAGCTCGGCCTGCTTGGCGGCTCCGGCTTCCTTGTTGATATCGGCGAGCACAACGCTTCCGCCGTTACTGATGATCATTTTTGCAGTCGCGGCACCAAGGCCTGAGCCGCCGCCGGCGATGAGGAAAACGGAGTTTTGAATTTGCATGATTTTTTAATTAAACGAAGGAGAGGTTGGAGGTCAGGCGGAGACTGGATCAGAAATTACCGAGAGTGGAATATCGTGTGCTGATGCCCAGGTTTTCCATTCAGCAATTGTTTTTTGGACGAAGAATTGTTGCAAATCTTCTGCTGTAAATTTTGTACCGGATGCGCTCTTTACACGCTCGACAAAATGCGGCTCCAGCGCGGCCAGCACAACCCAACCATCGCCAGCACGATAGAAATTATAGCCGGGATGCGCACCCGCCAAGAGTCCACCGAGACTCGTCAGGCCGTGCGTCATCGGCTCGGCAAACGCGCGTGCGGCAAGCGCTAACGAAACGACAATATGTTGTCCTCTTCCGGTGAGTTGCGCGAGACGCAATGCGGCGAATGTCGCAGTGACTGCGCGTTCCGCTCCCGCCAGATCGGCAAGCAAGGTTGCTGGCATATGCGGCGGTGTTGCCAGGCCCGCGTCGGCCAGATACGTCAGGTCGTGCCCCGCGACTTCGCTGCCTTCTTCACCGACAATGCGGATATGGCACAGTCTGGAGAAGCGCATGGATAGGGCATCTCCGGCCAGTTGCAGTCGTTCCAGCGCAGAGCCGCGCTGCGCGGTGATGAATACATCGGCGTTGGCGAGCAGGTCATCGAATGTGCTTCGATCATTGGTGTCCTTGAGATTCAGGGCAAGCACATCGATCCCCTGATGCAGCGCTTCATAGTAACTTGACGCATACGTTCGCATCGGGTCTCCGCCGAGCGAATCGGGCGGCTCGACCTTGATGACCGTCGCACCAAAATCTGCCAGCCTGCGCACGCAAGCCGGGCCGGGCAAATTCAATGCGATGGTTACGATGCGAACGCCGGCGAGCGGGTGCAGGATGCTAATATCAGATGCAGAATTCATCCGGACATTATATGACCGCAATACTCCATCAATTGAGCGACGGTGTTACCGTCATCGAGCGCGGCTGGCTTAACTGCAATCAGATTGTGCTCAAGTCCCCAGAGCGAAACGTGCTGGTCGACAGCGGTTATGGGCGGCACGCCGACGCGACCATTGGCCACGTCGCCGCTGTGCTGGAAAATGCGCCGCTGCACTGGCTTATCAATACTCATTGCCACAGCGACCATATGGGCGGCAACCGCGCGTTGCGCGCGCATTACGGGTGCCGATTGACGATTCCGGTGGGCGAAGTTAAGCACGTCGTGCCGTGGACCGAGCAAAGTTGCTGGGCAGAGGACATGGATCAGTACGCCGAGGAGTTTGCGTTTGACGACACCATGAAGGCGGGTGACGCATTTGACGCTGGCGGCTTTAATTGGCAGGCCCACGCGGCACCGGGGCACGACATGGACGCGTTGATGTTGTTCGCTGCCACGCCGCGCATTCTCATTACCGGTGATGCGCTGTGGGAACGCGGCATGGGATTCGTCTGGCCGCAACAAACACACGATGCCGAAGGCAATCCGTTTATTCACGCCGCGCGCGCCGCGCTGGACGCGATTGAAAAACTCGATCCCGCAATCGTGGTGCCGGGCCATGGTGCGCCGTTCTCGAATGTCGCCGGCGCACTTGGTGATGCCCGCGGCAAACTCGCCGCGTTGGAACGCGATCCGGTCAAGAATGCGCGCCATGTCGTGAAGGGACTATTCGTGTTTACGCTGCTGGACAAAGGCCAGATGAACGTGACCGACGTGCCTGCGTACCTAGCTTCCGTGCCGGTATACCGGAGGATGCGTGAAGAGTATCAGCTCGGCTCGAACGATGAATTCGCGGCGCGTATGCTCGTTGAATTATTGGCGGCGAAAGCGCTGAAAATTGAGAACGGCGCGGTGAGGCCGACGATGCGGGCGTAGAGGAAAAATGGTGAAATTCCAGTATTGGCGGGCAGTGCAGAGCACAAATTACCGGTAAGCCGCGCCAGTCCTAGAGTTTTAATATCGGGATGCTACGCCCCAAACCCCTGCAATCCCGGTAAATCAACCACTGTTACACCGCCGTAGTCGATACGCAACACGCCCGCCTTCTCCAGCACTTGCAAGGCCTGATTGACGCGTTGCCGCGATACACCGGCGAGAAAGCCGATTTCCTCCTGTGAAATCTGGATCTGCCGACCGATGCCCGGATAGAGAACCGGATTGAACAGCGCACCCAGCGAACGCGCCACGCGTGCATCTGGTTCGAGCAGACGTTCGTTTTCAATCAGCGCAATGAACATGCCGAGGCGCTCATTCAACTGTACCAGCAGGAAACGGTTGAAACCGAGATTGGTGTCGAGCAGTCGATTGAACGTTGCGCGCGGCATGAAGGCAACGCGACTAGCGCGCAGCGCCATGATGTCGTAGCGGCGCGGCTCAACTTTGAGCATCGATCCCTCACCGAACCATCCGCCGGTTGGCACGCCGGTGAGGGTGGTGAGTTTGCCTTCGGATGAGAGGTTACTCATTTTGACAAGGCCATCGATGACGCCGATCCAGTTCGTCACCGCTTCGCCTCGTCTGCAAACGTAGCCGCCGCTGGGGATCTGCTTTTCGATGATTTCACTGGCGACGCGACGCAGTTCTTCCACAGAAAGAGATTCTGCCCAGCGGCAAGTTGAAAGAAAATTTAGCAGGGTTGGCTGGTCTGATGACATGCTGCGGCGCAATATAAAAAATTGTCGTTGCGGCGACAACTATACACGCCGATACTCAATACACTGCACGCCAGTCGGGGCGCATTTTCGGTCTGAAAATGCGCGATTAGTCGAGGCGTTAAGGCGTAAAAATTCAAACAATACGATCCGTGACGAAGTCGCAAAATGCGACCTCGATCATGACGGAGGAGCAATGCTGTGACAGTGTCGGCCACATCTGTTGATGCCACCACCTTTCCGCGCTTGTTGCAAAAGCACGCGGCGACGCGCGGCAATCGGCCTGCCATCCGCGAGAAGGATCTCGGCATATGGCAGACCTGGTCGTGGTCTGAAGTGCACGACGAAGTGGCGGCGCTGGCAGGCGGTTTGGCGGCACTCGGTTTCAAGCGTGGCGATAGTCTCGCCGTCATCGGTGACAATCGACCGCGCTTGTATTGGTCGATGATGGCAGCGCAATGCTTGGGTGGAGTGCCGGTTCCGCTCTATCAGGATGCAGTGGCGCAGGAGATGGTGTACGTCTTGCAGGATGCCGACGTGCGCTTCGCCGTTGTCGAGGATCAGGAACAAATCGACAAACTGCTGGAAGTGATGCCGCAGTGCGCAAATCTTGCCCACCTCATTTACGATGACCCACGTGGCCTGCGCAACTATGCGCAACCGCAATTGAAATCCTATGAGCAACTCATTGCGCTCGGTCGTGAGTTCAACACCAGACATCCGGCGTATTTTCAGGAACAGATTGCCGCAGGCAAGGCCGATGATGTCGCTGTGATGCTCTACACCTCCGGTACCACTGGAAAACCCAAAGGCGTCTCGCATACGCACACGGCACTCATCCATACCGCCAACGTACTGGTGGCATTTGATGGCATCACTGAGAACGATAACCTGCTGTGCTATTTGCCGATGGCCTGGGTGGGTGATTTCCTGTATTCCTACGGTCAGGCTTATGTGACCGGCTTATGCCTCAATTGTCCCGAGTCGACTGATACGGTCATGCAATGTTTGTGCGAGATCGGGCCTACGTATTACTTCGCGCCGCCACGTGTTTACGAAAATATTCTCACGCAGGTGATGATCCGCATTGAAGATGCCACTGCGATCAAGCGGCACATGTTTCACTATTTCATGGATGTTGCGCGACGCGTTGGCATCAAAATTCTGGACGGCAAACGTGATGTGTCGCTGATCGACCGCGCGCTCTACAGCGTGGGCGAACTGCTGGTCTATGGACCGTTGAAAAATGTGCTTGGGCTGTCGCGGATTCGCGTGGCCTACACCGGCGGCGAGGCAATCGGCCCCGACCTGTTCAATTTTTATCGTTCAATGGGTATCAATCTGAAACAGCTTTACGGCATGACCGAGACCTGCGTCACGGTATGCATGCAGAAATCGGGCGACGTAAAACTGGGAACAGTCGGCGCGCCGATGCCGGGTGTGGAAGTGCGCCTGAGTGAGGATGGAGAAGTGCTGGTGCGATCAAAAGGCATGATGAAGGAATATCACGCGCAGGCAGAAGCAACGCGAAGCGTGATCAACGCAGAAGGTTTTTTTCTCACTGGCGATGCGGGTTTTTTTGATACCGATGGACACCTCATCATCATCGACCGGGCCAAGGATGTAGGGCGCCTAGGTGACGGCAGCTTGTTCGCACCAAAATATATTGAGAACAAGCTGAAGTTTTTCCCGTACATCAAAGAGGCCGTCGCGTTCGGCGCGGGGCGCGAACAAGTAACGGCGATGATCAATATCGACATTGCGGCACTCGGCGATTGGGCCGAGCGTCGCAACCTCGGTTATTCGGGCTACGCCGATCTCGCCGCCAAGCCTGAGGTGTATGCGTTGATTCGCGAATGTATCGAGAAGGTCAATGTCGATCTGGCCGGCGACCCAAAACTCGCCACCTCACAAATTACGCGCTTCGTGATTCTCCACAAAGAACTCGATGCCGACGACGGCGAACTCACACGCACGCGCAAGGTGCGGCGCAATATTATTGCCGAGAAATATGCAGTGATCGTTGAGGCACTGTTCTCGACTGTGGATCATTGTGAGATTGAAGCAGCAATGAAGTTCGAAGACGGTCGTACCGGAACGGTTCACGCCGACTTGAAAATTGTTGACGCAAAAACGATTGCGCCTCGTTTTACTGAGCCCGCAAACAGGAAAGCCGCATGATGACCGCCGCTGTCGCCAGCGCATCGTCCAGCACCCATCGGCAGAATATTGGTGAAGTCATCCTCGCGATGGAAAATATTTCGCTGGCCTTTGGTGGCGTGCAGGCTTTGTCCGACATCAGCTTTGATGTGCGCGAGCATGAAATCCGCGCCATCATCGGCCCCAATGGCGCGGGTAAAAGCTCAATGCTCAACGTCATCAATGGCGTCTATCATCCGCAACAAGGCACCATCTTTTTCAAAGGCGAAAAGCGCCACCAGATGGACCCGCATAAGGTCGCCTCACAAGGTGTGGCGCGCACGTTCCAGAATATCGCCCTGTTCAAAGGCATGAGCGTGCTGGACAACCTGATGGCTGGCCGTAACCTGATGATGAAAACAGGCATTCTCCAGCAGGCCCTGTACTGGGGGGCGACGCAGCGCGAAGAGTTGGCGCACCGCGCAAAGGTCGAAGAGATCATCACCTTTCTGGAGATAGAGTCGATCCGCAAAACCCCGGTGGGGCAATTGCCGTACGGCTTGCAAAAGCGCGTTGAACTCGGACGAGCACTGGCGGCCGAACCTTCCATGTTGCTGCTCGATGAACCGATGGCCGGCATGAACGTTGAAGAAAAACAGGACATGTGCCGCTTCGTACTCGACGTAAATGCGGAGTTCGGCACCACGATTGTTTTGATTGAGCACGATATGGGCGTGGTCATGGATATTTCGGATCGTGTCGTGGTCCTCGATTACGGCAAGAAAATCGGCGACGGCGCGCCCAACGATGTACGCAATAACCAGGCCGTGATTGATGCCTATCTTGGAGTGCAGCACTGATGGGGCCGTTTATCGAAGTCGTACTTGGTGGCCTCATGGCTGGCGTTTTGTATTCGCTGGTGGCCTTGGGCTTTGTGCTGATTTACAAAGCCTCGGGCGTATTCAATTTTGCGCAAGGCGCAATGGTGTTGCTTGCGGCGCTGGCATTTGCGCGCTTCTCGGAAGTCATGCCCATGCCGGTCGCGTTCGTGCTGGCGGCACTGTTGATGGTTGGCGCGGCGTTTGTGATTGAGCGGATGGTGTTGCGCCATCTCGTCAATCAGGAGGGAATCATTCTTTTTCTGGCGACCTTCGGCATTACTTATTTCATCGAAGGTTTTGGGCCGCAGGTTTTCGGAGACGATATTTATCGTATCGATCTTGGCATGCCCAAGGAGCCAAAAATCGTTCTGGAGAGCATGTTTGACGGCGGCATTTTGATCAATCTTGAAGACTTCATTGCAGCGGGAATTGCGGCCGCACTGGTCACTTTCCTCGCGATATTTTTTCAGAAAACCGCCACCGGCAGAGCGTTGCGCGCGGTCGCTGATGACCATCAGGCGGCGCAATCTGTCGGCATTCCACTCAATCGTATCTGGGTGATTGTGTGGAGTGTTTCCGGTTTTGTCGCATTGGTGGCTGGGATGATTTGGGGTTCCAAACTTGGCGTCCAATTCTCGCTGGTGCTCATTGCATTGAAAGCGATTCCGGTCGTCATCTTGGGTGGCTTTACCTCGGTACCGGGTGCAATTGTTGGCGGGTTGATCATTGGTGTGGGTGAAAAAATTGCCGAAGTTTATCTAGGCCCAATCATCGGTGGTGGCATCGAAAACTGGTTCGCGTATGTTTTGGCGTTGGGGTTCTTGTTGTTCAGGCCGGAAGGCCTGTTCGGCGAACGCCGGATTGAGCGGGTATGAGCCATGTTCTATAGAGAAAACGGCCAGTTCAAAACCAGCTACGAAGCTGATCAGGCGTTGTTTCCGATCATGCAGGACCGCGTCTTCATTGTGGTGTTGCTGCTGGTTGCGTTCGTCGGCATTCCGTTGCTGGCTGACGAATATCTGTTTCGCGCGATTCTGATTCCGTTTCTGATCCTGTCGCTTGCCGCAGTTGGACTCAATATTTTGGTGGGATATTGCGGGCAGATTTCTCTTGGCACTGGCGGATTCATGATGGTTGGCGCATACGCAGCCTACAACCTTGCCGTACGCGTGCCGGATTTGAACATGCTCGTCGTATTTATTTTGGCTGGCTTGATCACGACTGTGGTGGGAATGATTTTTGGGATCCCAAGTCTGCGCATCAAGGGCCTGTACCTCGCAGTGGCCACGCTGGCGGCGCAGTTTTTTCTGGACTGGTTGTTCTCGCGCGTAAAGTGGTTTACAAACGATTCCTCGTCAGGTTCCGTGAGTGCGCCGGTACTGCAAGTGTTCGGCTTTCGCTGGGATTCGCCGGTTGAAAAATATCTCTTCGTGCTGAGTGTTGTTGTGTTGTTTTCGCTGATCGCCAGAAATCTGGTGCGTTCGCACATTGGTCGTTCGTGGATGGCCACGCGCGACATGGATGTGGCCGCCGAGATCATCGGCATTCGTCCGGTCTATGCGAAGCTCTCGGCGTTTGCGGTTAGTTCGTTTATTGTGGGTATCGCTGGCGCCTTGTGGGGCTTCGTGCATCTGGGTTCGTGGGAGCCGCTGGCATTCGATGTCAATCGCTCGTTCAGCCTGCTATTCATGGTGATCATCGGCGGCCTGGGTTCGATTCTAGGTTCGTTTCTCGGCGCGGCGTTCATCGTGATTTTGCCGCTGCTGTTGAATCAGGTACCACATTGGTTGGGTTTGCCGATGTCCACGGCGACGGCCGCGCATTTTGAAGCGATGATTTTCGGCGCGTTGATTATTTTCTTTCTGATTGTCGAGCCGCATGGCCTGGCTCGTTTATGGGCAATTGCAAAAGAGAAGCTGCGGCTTTGGCCCTTTCCACATTGATACACATTGAGAGCGGATTTTTGGTAGTGTTGGTCTGATTTCAAAAACAAGAATCGCAAAGACGACAAATCATTAACGAAGTTCATAACGAAGGAGGACGGAGATGAAAACGATGTTGAACAAAGTGGCCATTGCCGCCGGTGCGCTTTGCGCGTTGGCAGCGAGCAGTGTGTTTGCACAGGCAAACGAGCAATTCGTACCAGTGCTGGTGTATCGCACCGGTGCTTACGCACCGAACGGTGTGCCATGGGCGAATGGGTTCGTGGACTATCTGAAGCTTGTCAACGAGCGTGACGGTGGCATCAACGGCGTCAAGATCACCTATGAAGAATGCGAAACCGGCTACGCGACTGACCGGGGTGTGGAATGTTATGAGCGCCTCAAGGCGAAAGGCCCAACCGGTGCGACCGGCTTTAATCCTCTTTCTACGGGCATCACTTTCGCACTGATCGACAAATCTCCCGCCGACAAAGTACCGGTATTTTCTACCGGATACGGTCGGTCGGAAGCCGTCGATGGCAGCGTCTTTCCATGGACTTTTCCGCTGATGGGAACCTATTGGACTGCCGCCGATATCCTGGTTCAGCACGTTTCCAAAAAAGGTAGCCTGAAGGGCAAGAAAATAGCGCTGGTGTATCACGACTCGCCGTTCGGCAA
>JANYFH010000117.1 GCA_025362705.1 Betaproteobacteria bacterium | reverse complement strand
TTGCTCATCAACGAAGTGTTTTTGCAATTGGGCCAGCTTCTCAGGCTCCTGCGAGAGCGCTTGCATCCAGGCTTGATAGCCTTCTTTCACGCTGGTAGGTGTCGGAATTGCGCCTAGACTTTGCATCCAGCTGCTGCCCGGATCAGGCTTGGTTTTACGAAGATGTATTGAATGCGTCGTGGAATTGGATAGGGTCATGCGGCACTCGGTATTGTTTTGTTCGGTCAGGGATAGATGCGATGGGACATAAGCGAATTATCCCGCATCTTGGCTTCTCATTCCTGACACGCGATCTCACGCAAACTGGTGAACCAGCCAGATGGAGCCCACACCAGCGCCGATCAACGAAATTTGTTGCACGGTATCGGCCAGCGTTGAGCGTTTGTGCAGACCGGGAATCAAATCGGCGATGGCAACGTAGATCATGCTGGATGCGGCAAAGCAGAGAAACATGATCGAGTATTCTGCGAGCGAAACCAGCATTACATAGGCCAGCAGCGCACCCAGCAGCGTCGCGAAACTTGACATCACATTCCAGAACAGCGCCCTGCCGCGCGAAAAACCGGAATGAATCAGCACCAGAAAATCGCCCAGCTCCTGCGGCAACTCATGCGCGATGATGGCAATCGACGTAACGACGCCAATCCTCACGTCTGCCATGAATGCAGCCGCAATGGCCAAACCGTCTGTGAAATTGTGAAAGCCATCGCCGATGATGATCATCCATGCCGATGTTGTCCGTCCTGTCTCGTCAGCAGAATGAACGTGACCAGCGTGCGAATGATCGTGTGCTGCTGAGATGGCAGCTTCTGCCGCACCGGCATGGTCATGGTTGTGCCGCCAAAGGACTAATTTTTCGAGAACAAAGAACGCCAGAATACCCATCAGGAGCCAGCCTGCGGCGGCTTGGTAGCGCGTCGTCTGTTCAAAAATATGTGGCAGCAAATCGAGAAACACAACGCCCAGCAAAGCACCGACAGCGTAGCTGACAAACAATGGAATCAGCCGGGGCTGCACGCGCCAGGCAACGAGTGCAGCGAGCAGCGCAGAAAGCGTACTGCCTGCGAGGCAGGCGATGATGATATAGGTGAGCGTCATTGATGGTCGGTGCTAGTGTCGTGACACTGAAATAGCGTATTGAATGCGGATTTGCGGCGAGTGCCCCATCGAATCACAACTCACGTCGAAAGCTGGTTTTCTTATTTGCAACTCAATTGCATTATTTTAACACATCCGTTATTTAAGCCAGACCAACCCTGCCATGCGCCCGGTTTTTCCATCGCGGCGGTAAGAAAAAAAACGTTCAGACTCGCTTACCGTACAAAATTGTCCGCCAAAAATTCGCTGCACTCCCGCACGTTGCAAACGCTGTCGTGCAAGCGCGTAGATGTCGGCGAAATATTTATCGCGCCGTGTTTCGATTGCGCGAAAGGCTACAGCATCATTGGTAGATCCAGACGTAAACGCATCGAACACGTCCTTTCCGACTTCAAAAGTATTCGGGCCAATCGCAGGTCCCAGCCAAGCCATGATCTTTGCCGGATTAACGCGCATCGCCTCGACCGTGCGCTCGAGCACGCCGCTGTATAGCCCACGCCAGCCCGCGTGTGCGGCACCAACACACAAAGCGTCTTCGGTGCAAAACAGCACCGGCAGGCAATCAGCAACCAGCACCGCGCAAGGCACTTGTTGCACTGTCGTCACCGATGCATCTGCTTGTACAGCCGCACTTGCAGTAGCGATAACCGAATCAGCACTGACCACATTCACACCGTGCACCTGATTCAGCCAGACCGGCGCGGCTGGCAACGACGCCCGCAAGCGACTGCGGTTTTCGGCGACGAGCAAGGGATCATCGCCGACATGCGCGCCAAGATTCAGGCTCGCATATGGATACTCGCTCGCGCCACCGGCGCGTGTGGTGAAAAAAGCCTTCACCTCGGGCGGCGCGGGCCAATCGGGAATGATCAGGTCGGTCGTTTGCAACAAGTCAGCTTGATGCGACGAAATCAATCAATTCGCGCATATCTTCAGGGATGTCGGCTTCGAATGTCACACTGTCGCCGTCCACCGGATGATCAAAAGTGAGTTGTCTGGCATGCAAAGCCTGCCGACCGAATTTCTTGAATACTTCGCGCATTTCAGGAGGAGTGCCAGCTGCGCCCGGGCCATAAACCAGATCACCCTCTATCGGGAATCCAATCGACTGCATGTGCACGCGAATTTGATGTGTACGGCCTGATTCGAGACGGCATTCAATCAGCGTGTGGTGGGCAAAACGCTGTAGCACGCGATAATGTGTGCCTGCCGATTTTCCACCTTGATCCTCATCGACCACCGCCATCTTTGTGCGGTGATGCGGGTGCCGCCCAATGGCTTTTTCAACAACGCCCTCGCGAGGCACCAGCCCCCGCACCAATGCAACGTAGATGCGCTTGACCGTGCGCGCCTGCAATTGGCGCACCAGTGACAGTTGCGCAACTTCGGTCTTCGCGGCCACCATCACGCCACTGGTTTCCTTGTCGAGACGATGAACGACACCTGCGCGCGGCAGGTTGGCAACAGAAGGATTGCGAAACAACAGGCCGTTCAGCAACGTGCCCGTCCAATTGCCCGCGCCCGGATGCACTACCAAGCCTGCAGGCTTATCGATAACGATAACCGCTTCGTCTTCAAACAACACATTCAGGACAATATTTTCAGGCAGAAACGCCATCTCTTCGTCGCGCGGAACCAGCGTTGCACGAATTTCCTCGCCCCCGAAGAGTTTCGTTTTCGGCTGCACCGGCGTGCCATCAACAGTAACAAACCCAGCTTTTGCCAGTGCGGCTAACCGACTGCGCGAAAATTGCGGCAACATTTCAGCCAACACTTGGTCCAACCGGCTGCCGGAGAGTGCGATGGGCACTTTCAGGGCGACCGTTTCCCCTTTGACGGGAGACGGGGATTCGAGGTCGCTTGGGCTATAATCTTCCTCTTCAATTTCGACTGGCATTTTCAGAGTATGACACGAACTTTTCTCGCTACAGCAGCCTTGCTCATTGCAAGCACAATACTCGCCGGTTGCGGCATGTTTGGTAACACACCCGACCCCAAGAAAAACTGGTCGGTCGAAGAGTTTTACAAAAACGCGCGCGAAGAACTTGACTCCGGCAACTACACTGCAGCCGTTAAAACTTATGAAGCGCTCGAGGCCAAATATCCGTTTGGCCGTTACGCGCAACAAGCGCAAATCGACATCGCCTACGCGTATTACAAGGACAACGAAACCGCACAAGCCGTTTCCGCAGCAGACCGCTTCCTGAAGTTGCACCCGAATCATCCCAATGCCGACTACGCGCTCTATATCAAGGCCCTGGCGTACTTCAAACCTGATTTAGGGCTATTCGGAGAACTTCTCAACCTTGATCCTGCGGAACGCGATCCGAAAGCGCTGCGCGAATCGTTTGAAGTGTTCAAGGAACTCGTCACTCGTTTTCCGGAAAGCCGGTACACCGATGATTCGCGTGTCCGTATGGCCTACCTTGTCAATGCATTGGCCAAAAACGATGTGGCGGTCGCGCGCTACTACTTGAGTCGCGGGGCGCCCCTTGCAGCCGCCAATCGCGCGCAAA
>JANYFH010000103.1 GCA_025362705.1 Betaproteobacteria bacterium | reverse complement strand
CAACATCGCGTTCCAGTTGCGCGAACATACGACGCTGCCCGAAGACATGATTCGGGATCTGGTTTTGATGAAGTTAAATGCCGTGGGTCTGCGGGGAACGGCAAAATTGTTTCCAGCCGAGCTCTCCGGTGGCATGGCGCGACGTGTGGCTCTCGCGCGTGCAGTTGCGCTTGATCCGATGCTCATCATGTATGACGAACCTTTTGCAGGCCTCGATCCAATATCGCTATCAGTTGTTGGTCAAACTATTCGCAAACTCAACAACGCGCTTGGCGCGACTTCTATCGTTGTCACACATGACATCGTCGAATCGATGCAAATCGTTGACTACCTTTATTTCATTTCCGATGGACGAATTGTCGGACAAGGAACGCCGGATGAAATTCGCCACTCGGAAGAGCCATTTGTGAAGCAGTTCGTGCACGCGGAGCTCGATGGTCCGGTACCGTTCCATTATCCAGCTGGTGACTACAGCGAGCAGCTTGGCCTTAAAGCCCTCGCTTCACCGCGTTCGCGTCCATGATCAACGCGATCCGAAACCTGGGCACCCGTGGAATAAACGCGTTGTGGCGGGCCGGTGCGATGGCGCGTTTTTTCATGTTGATATTGGCTAATTCGGGCGCGAGCTTTCGTCGGTTCCAACTGACAATTCGCGAAATTTATTTCGCTGGCGTGATGTCGCTGGTCATCATCATGGTCTCGGGCTTGTTCATCGGCATGGTGCTGGGTTTGCAGGGCTTTGAAACGCTACAGCATTACGGCGCAGAAGAAACCATGGGGGTACTAGTTGCGCTGTCGCTGGTTCGTGAACTGGGACCGGTGGTGACGGCCTTGCTATTTGCGAGCCGGGCGGGTTCTGCGATCACAGCCGAGATTGGATTGATGAAGGCCACCGAGCAGCTGAAAGCCATGGATATGATGGCGATTGATCCAATCGCGAGAGTCGTGGCGCCGCGATTCTGGGCTGGGGCTATATCGATGCCGCTGCTTGCAGCGCTGTTTTCCGCGATGGGGATTTTTGGGGGCTACCTCGTCGCAACCTTGCTTGTGGGCGTTGATTCAGGCGTGTTTTGGAGCAATCTGCATGCCGCAGTGGACTTTCGCTATGATGTACTGAACGGTTTTGTTAAATCAATCGTGTTCGGTGTGGCCATCGCGATCATTGCCACATTCGAAGGCTTCGATGCGGATCCTACTGCGGAGGGCGTCGCCCGTGCCACAACACGCACCGTTGTAACGTCTGCATTGACGGTGTTGTTGCTGGACTTGATTTTGACCGGATTTATGCTGAGAGGTGAATAACAATGGATCGTAAAACCATCGACCTTGGGGTCGGAATTTTTATGCTGTTGGGTATCGTTGCGCTGCTATTTTTGTCCTTGCGCGTCGGCAATCTGGGCGACGACCGGCCATCAAGCACTTATGCGGTTGAAGCGAAATTCAGCAATATTGGCGGGCTGAAGGCGAAGGCACCGGTCAAGAGCGCCGGCGTTCTGGTCGGACGTGTGTCTGACATCAAATTTGACAATGATCGATTCCAGGCGGCCGTTACACTTACATTGGACAAGCGCTATTCATTTCCCAAAGACACCAGTGCATCCATACTCACCTCGGGTCTTCTTGGCGAGGTCTACATTGGCCTGGATCCGGGTGGCGATGAAAAGAAACTCGGTAGCGGCGATAAAATATCGCTCACCCAGTCTGCCGTGGTACTGGAGCGCCTCATTGGCCAACTCATGTTCGGCAAGGCCGCTGAAGGCGATGCGGGTACCGCAAAAAAATAGTCCGGTGTATTACTTAAAAGTAGGCGTATGTCTTACGTGAACGAGTAGACCGAAACGGGCTGTGCGCGTTACTCTGCTGCATTCCCCCATAACACTGATCGAATTCAACATGCTAAAAAAACTGATAGTTCTCACAACACTCGCCATCGCCCTGCTTCCGCACGTCGCATCTGCACAGGATGCTCCTGACGCGCTTATCCAAAAAAGTACTAGCGAAATCCTGGCCGCAATCAAGGCCGACAAGGACTTGGCCGCAGGGGACCAGAAAAAAATTGAAAAACTCGCCGACGAAAAGGTGCTGCCTTACTTCAATTTTGTCCGGATGACGCAACTGGCCGTCGGCAGAAACTGGCGCGATGCAAGTGACGCGCAAAAGAAATCGCTGATCGATGAATTTCGACTGTTGCTGGTGCGTACTTATTCGACCTCGCTGACCCAGTTTCGCAATCAGACCATCGATGTGAAGCCGACGAAGATGGTGGCTGGGGATACTGAGGTGGTAGTGAAGACGCAGATCAATCAACCGGGTGGTCAACCTATCCCGATCGACTACAGCATGGAGAAATCCACCGGTAGCTGGAAGGTGTTTGACGTGCTGATTGACGGCGTTTCGCTGGTGACAAATTATCGCAGTTCGTTCAATAGCGAAATTCAAAAGAGCGGCATTGATGGGCTGATCAAGTCGCTGTCCGAGCGCAACGCAAAAAACGCGGCAAAGAAATAGCGGCACTGGAATGAACGCGCACGCAAGCACGGTGGTGGGAGAAGTTCTCCAAATTGATGGAGCGCTGAATTTCGTCAGCATGCCCAGAATTCTGGATGAAACTGCACTTTACGCGGCGCAAGAAACATTGCCAAGTTGCCTCGCGATCGACTTTGCCAACGTGACGGACATTGACTCTTCTGCGGTGGCATTGCTCCTGCATTGGCGGCGCGAAGCAGCGCGGTTGGGAAAACAATTGCGCTATGTTCACTTGCCGGAAAATCTGGTGACACTTGCCCAGCTCTACGGGGTGGACACCATGATCCACTGCCCTTCGCAGCAGAGCAAACCCGTCACATAATTTTCGGTAGTGTTGCTGTGCCATTGCGTGAGTTAGCCATCCTTCCATGACTGCTGCGATCGAGGTTCAGGGGGTCGAGAAGCGCTTCGGCAGTTTTGTAGCCCTTGCTGGCATTTCTCTCACCATTCAGCAAGGCGAATTTTTCGCTTTGCTGGGTCCGAACGGCGCAGGCAAGACCACGCTGATTTCCGCGTTGGCAGGGTTGACGCGTGCGTCGTCCGGGACGCTCGGCGTCATGGGGCATGATGTCGTTACTGACTATCAGGCAGCGCGGCGCTCGCTCGGAATTGTTCCGCAGGAAATCGTGTTCGACCCATTTTTTTCGGTACGCGAAACGTTGCGATTCCAAGCGGGTTATTTTGGCGTTGCACGTGGCCGAACGTTGGACGATTGGATTGATGAATTACTGGCCAAGCTATCCCTGTCAGATAAAGCCGACCACAACATGCGCCAGCTATCCGGCGGCATGAAGCGACGCGTACTGGTCGCACAGGCATTGGTACACCGGCCCCCGGTCATTGTCCTCGACGAGCCTACTGCTGGCGTGGATGTGGAACTCCGCCAGACATTGTGGGCGTTCATCCGCGAATTGAATGGAAAGGGGCACACGATCCTTCTCACCACGCATTACCTGGAAGAAGCGCAGCAACTTTGTTCGCGTATTGCGATGATGAAAATGGGCAGGATCGTCGCGATGGATACGACCGATCATTTGCTCAATGCGTTTTCGGAGCGCGTGTTGCGGGTGAAGATAGATGGCGAACTGCCGCTGTCACAGGTGGCGGTGCGAACACGCCAGCAAGGTGCCTGGCACCATTTTACGATTCACGATCTGGCGGAGGTCGAAACCCGGCTTGCGGGTTTGCGTGAAGCGGGCGCGCGCATTACCAACATGGAAGTGGCGGAGCCGGATTTGGAAGAAGTGTTCCTCAACGTGATGCACAGGTAGATCAGCATGATCGGCTTTCAAACACTGTTGCTGAAAGAAATTCTTCGTTTCTGGAAGGTGGGGTTTCAGACTGTTGCCTCCCCGGTACTGACGGCGCTCCTGTACCTTTTCATTTTTTCGCATGTGATGGCAGGAAGCAATGCGGCATTTCCCGGCGTCTCGTACGATCAGTTCCTGATCCCGGGCCTGGCGATGATGTCGATGTTGCAAAATGCATTCGCCAATACTTCTTCTTCGCTGATCCAGTCAAAGATCACCGGCAACATTTTGTTCATCCTGCTGCCACCGCTGTCGCATTGGGATTTTTATGGCGCCTATTTGATCGCCGCAGTGGTGCGGGCGCTGGCAGTCGGGCTGGGCGTGTTTCTGGTCGGTGTTTTCGTTGCAAACGTACCGGTGCATAGCATTGTCTGGATTGTTGTGTTCGCGCTGCTGGGAAGTGGGTTGTTGGCGGCGCTCGGACTCATCGCCGGACTGTGGGCAGACAAATTCGATCAGCTCGCGGCGTTCCAGAATTTCATCATCATGCCGCTCACGTTTCTATCGGGCGTTTTCTATTCGATCCGTTCATTGCCGGACTTTTGGCAGAGCCTGTCGCATGTCAATCCGTTTTTCTACATGATCGACGGATTCCGCTATGGTTTCTTCGGCAAGTCGGATGTTTCGGTGTGGCTTTCGTTTGGCG
>JANYFH010000078.1 GCA_025362705.1 Betaproteobacteria bacterium | reverse complement strand
TTTTCGATGCCGGCGTATTTGCGCAACTCGGGCGAGATCAGCACACGACCATTGGTATCGAGTACATGATCTTCGGCGAAGCCAATCAATAAGCGTTTCCAAACGCTGGCGGTGCGATCGAGGCTGGGGAAGGTCATCACGCGATCGCGGATCGGCTCCCAGTGCTGCAATGGGTACATGAGCAGGCAGCCTTCGGGATGCGCGGTGAGCACCAGCTTTCCCGCGCTTGGCGCCGACAGGGGCTCGCGATGCTTCACCGGCACCGCCATGCGCCCCTTCACATCCAGACTCAGCTCTGACGCACCCTGAAACACTTTCGATGGACCCCTCTGATTATTTTTTGGATGAAAAGTCGCTGAATTTTCTGGGGTTTCCAGAAAACTCCACTTTTCTCCACTTGTGGACACTATAGGCAAATAAAAACCCGCAGTCAAGCGGGTTCAAGAGGTTTTTTCGTTATTTGTCAGGTACTTAGCGCATATTTCTCGAAAGATTTTGCCTGTGGAAAACTTCGTTGATAATTAATCAGATAAGCAGCAAACCTAATGTAACTTCGTAAGAGTGAGATGCAGAATCGGTGCAAATTGCTGTATTTTCATACACCTATCTATTTTTCTCGTCCAAATTTTGTTTTTGCCACGGTCCCGCCAACAGTTCCCGCGTTTCCGCCACGGCAACTTTCCACAACGTATCCATCACTTCATCCGGCTTTTGATAGTCGCCACCGAAATTACCGTCGCCGATCAGTGCACGCGCTTCATGCGGCGTCATCGACGCCATGTTCGAGTAATCAACCATCGCCTGCCGATGTGTCGGCTGCACGACACCAGCCAATCTCGTGATCGGAAAATTTTCCATCCACGAGGCGTGCGACGCCATCGGATCAATTTCCCGAACCTTCGCCCAGGTCTTCGGCGCCTTCCACCAACTATGGAATTTGATTTCAATCGCAGGGTTTTCCTGCATCATGTATTCGATGAGATTCGCGGCAGGCTGATTGCCGCCGTGCCCGTTCACAACGAGGATGCGCCTGAAGCCGTGCGTGACGATGCTATCGAGCACATCGCGCACCAGCGCGAGATAGGTTTTGACTTGCAGTGAGACCGTGCCGGGATAGGCCATGAACGAAGCGGTGGGCCCATAAGGCAACACCGGAAACACGGGAATGCCCAGCGGCTCTGCAGCATCAATCGCAACAGTTTCAGACAAAATCGAATCGACCGAGAGACTCAAGTACGCATGCTGTTCGGTACAGCCGAGCGGCAGCACCGCGCGATCATCGTGCTTCAGGTATTCCTCAATCTGCATCCAGTTTCGGTCACGTATGCGCATGTGGGTTGTAATCCATTTTCTTGTTGTTCGTGATAGTTAGCATAACGCGAACATCGTTATGTCCAACAGCAGCTACGCGGCGTAAATGCTGCGCGCCGCCGCCTCCAGCGAACGCATCATCTGCCGGTACGGACCAGGGCCATGACTGATGCGCGCGACGCCAAGTTCGGCCATCCGCTTTGCCGTCGGCGTGGTCGACATCACCATGATGTTGACGGGTAGCGGACACGCATCGCACAGACGTGCGATCAGCCTTTCATCGGCGAGACCGGGCACGAAGAATCCGCTGGCGCCCGCCTCGGCGTAAGCAAGCGCGCGATGCAGCGCCATATCTCCCAGTTGGTCATCGTGTTGCTTTGCATCGGCTTGCAGAAATAAATCCGTTCTCGCGTTGATGAACACAGGTACGGATGCACGATTCGCCGCATCACGCGCAGCCTGAATGCGCCGGCACTGGTCACCAACGGAATAGAGGCCATCGCCACCAATAATCTGATCCTCGAGATTAAAACCGATTGCGCCGGCGGCGATGGCACGCGCAACGCTTTCACCGACAACCTCGGGTGCTTCGCCATACCCAGCTTCGAGATCGATCGTGACGGGTAACGTGACACTCGCCACAATGCGCGCAAGGTTTTCCATCGCCAGCTTTAATGAAAGTACCTGTCCATCACCGCATCCATGCGCGGCCGCGACCGACCAGCTTCCGGTCGCAATGGCTTTCGCCCCAGCAGCTTCTACAACACGCGCGGTGCCCGCATCCCACACATTAAAAAGCACGATGGGATCACCCTTCACATGCAGGCTGCGGAAAGTGTCTGCGAGTTCATTTTGGTGCGCCATGATTTCGATCCTTAATAAAAGTACTGCAACTATAACAATCGCAGCCGAGCCATAACGCCGAAAATGAGGCTTCAACTAACAGCAACTGCAATCGCAGCTATGATGTGTTGAATTTTTCCACTAAACGGAGCAAATCATGCGGCACCTGATTGTCTGCCTGCTGGTAGTACTCGTTTCGATCAGCATCCCCGCACACTCGGCATCGCCAAAGAAGAATGGCGACATCGAAAAAATCGTCAAAGAGATTTCGGCCAAACGTATTGAGGCAACGATTCGTAAATTGGTGAGTTTCGAAACCCGTAATTCGCTCTCCGACACCGCCAGTGACACCAAAGGTGTAGGTGCTGCGCGGCGCTGGATCAAGAGCGAGATGGAACGCTGCAACGCCGAGAATGGCGGGCGCATGAAGGTCGAATTCGATGAACATCTTGCGCCCGTGAGCGCACGTATCGCGGTTCCAACACCGATCATCAACGTCGTCGCCACCCTGCCTGGCGAACAGGCCGAGAGCCGTGATCGTATTTACCTGGTCAGCGGGCATTACGACTCGATGCGCAGTACGCCCATCGATCCGGATGGATTCGCACCTGGCGCCAATGACGATGCCTCGGGAACCGCAGCCGTCATCGAGATGGCGTGCGTGATGTCGAAATACAAATTCAACGCGACACTCGTATTCATGACTGTCGCTGGCGAAGAGCAGGGTTTGCTGGGTTCGACATTTTTCGCCAAAGCTGCGAAAGCCAAGGGCATGAATATCGCGGGCATGATTACCAACGACATTGTCGGCAACACAAAAGGATCGGATGGCAAAGTCGTACGGGACCGCGTGCGACTGTTTGCGGAGGGCATTCCACCACTGAAAGAAATGCCAGACGAGTGGGTTGCACTCATTCGCACCGGCGGCGAAAACGATTCACCCGCCCGCCAACTGGCGCGACACATCAAAGCCTCCGCTGAGCGCTATGTGCCAAAAATGAAAGTTGATCTGATTTATCGCCGTGACCGCTATCTGCGCGGCGGCGATCATTTTCCGTTCCTTGATGCAGGCTACGCAGCAGTGCGCATGACCGAACCCAACGAAGATTTCCACCATCAGCACCAAAACGTACGCGTGGAAAACGGCGTGCAGTTCGGCGACCTGCCCGAGTTTGTGGACTTTGCTTATACCGCTGATGTCGCTCGTGTAAACGCTGCCGCTCTTGCATCACTCGCAATCGGCCCCGCCGCACCGCAGGAAGTGCTGATGGAAAATATGCGGCTGGAAAACAACACAACGTTTCGCTGGAATGCGAACGCGGAACCAAACGTCACCGGCTATCGCGTGGTGTGGCGTGAGACCACGGCACCGTTCTGGCAGAAATTTGAGGATATCGGCAACGTGACGCGAACCACGGTCTATGGCGTATCGAAAGACAATGTGGTGTTTGGGTTGCAGGCGATTGATAAGGATGGGAATGCAAGTGTGACGACGTATCCAAGGCCGTTTCGGCCGTGACGCAATAGCGCCGGAGCTGCCGCATGACCGGCTTCAACCTCGACCATAGCATCGACTACTTCATTTCAATCGAGGCACGCCGTACCCACTCGTGTGCCCTCAGAAAATCATAGTGTCTTTGGTCTACCGATCTTCGCGGATGCCAAGACTCAAATTGGCATTGATCATTGGCTACGGACCGTCAAACAAATAAGCTGCCTTTTCGTCGTTACTGCAACCTCCAGGTCACCGGAACGCGTGACAAGATCAGCGGTGATGCTTCAGGTTCCAAATTTTTCACACACGATGGGTCTTGCGAAAAACTGTTGAAGCTGAAGTACATCTCAAACGCAAACTTGCGATGTGCCAAGAATTTAGGGAGACCTTTAGCTATGTTGGCCTCAAGCCAAGACAGATCAAACTTTTCATAGTACTTGGCAGGGGCCAAGACCTGAAGGTGAATCGTCTCCGCCTGCAGGAGTTGCCGTTCCCGGTCGACGTAATCCGATACGCGCTCGTCCTGTCGGCAAAAGATATACAACATGCCGTATTTCAGGATTTCCATTGCCGCATGGAGAGGAGTGTCGCTATCAATCTTTAACTCAATGAATTCGTAAGCCGCGTCGCCGCATTTATGTACGAGGCTCGATCCAAATGAGGATGAGAAACTACGACCGCCAGGAGCGATTCACTCTGCTGCTGAAACCCCTCCACCATGGGGAGACTTTCAGGCGAGTCGACACTCTCCAATGGAAGGCCAACATCTACCGCAATTCTCTTTCCTTGTGACTCGATCTCGATACACGTCCCACCGACTTCATTTGTTCCGCGATGAATGCAGACTTTCATGACCCCTCAATATTTAGGTGACCGGCGATGATCAGTGGTTCACTTGTTCGCGCCAAAAGCCAGCGCTTCGAAACATTTGCGTAACCTCTGTGATGATTGGCACGCACTCCATCGGGGTTGCAAGGATGTCTTTCCACTTGCGACATTCGATGTGTGTTGGCGCGTCATCAGTCCAGACAACAAGAACAGTAGAGCGTGGCTCTCCCAGCCAACTAAAGAAGTAGGCAACACCGTCTTTGACACTGTCGTACCAGAACAAGTCGAATTCAACGCCGGTAATTGTTGCTTCTCGAAACATTTCTGGCCACGATGTAATCGGCACAAGCAACTCGCTTGCCGCGATAGGTGGCGGAGGAAATGCTGTCCTCACTTCAGTATCGTTCGATTTTTTCTTCATAGGCGATTCCACATTTATATATGCGTCAATTCCTGGAATGCCAACTCATGTCCAGTCTGCGATGCGCAGCGACACAATCGCGCAGATACAAATTGATTAGACTTTGGTACGGAACGCCCGCCTCTTCCGCCATCGCCTTGAAATAGCCAATGACATCTTCACTAAGACGCATCGTTACCGGTTTTTTCAATTTGGATGCGTAGGGATTCTTGCGAGCCTTCATTTTTGAAAGATCATATTCTTTCTTCATGGCAGACCACCTTCATAGTGTTTTTTCTCATTTCGGGTCGCCTTGCGGGCGGAAAAAATACGAATAACTTCACCCTCGCCGCGTTCGCAATGGCAAACAATCAGCAATCTTGATTCGTTGCTGAAGCCAAGCATGAGGAACCGATCCTCCAAATCGGAGTTTTCCTCGTCAAAAAACTGAATGGCAAACTCATCGTAGAAAACGGATTCCGCTTCCGAAAAGGAAACGCGATGCTTCTTCAGATTTGATCTAGCCTTCGCCGCATCCCATTCAAACTTTATCATCTGTACATTGTATGTACAGATGATCGAATGTCAAGGTCCGCATTTTCGATTGTCGATGCATTTTCATGCAGGAATTTTGCGATTCAAACCGCGAAATGGTTCGCAGTAAAGTGGAAGCGCACCGATAAGCCGGATTCTGTTACGGCACTTGCGTGCTATGACGGTCATTCCTCTGGGATGCACGTTACCATGCACCTCAAGCTACCTACCCGCAGGCTCCGCGGGACACACGTCAACGCCTGCCTATTTGGTATTGCTCCAGGTAGAGATTGCCCGTTTCACCCAGACTGAACTGGCTCGTCTCTGTTGCTCTGATCCTCACCTCGCGGTGGATGGGGGTTACCCACTACCCTGCCCTGTGGAGTCCGGACTTTCCTCTACGAAAAAAACTTCGCAGCGACCGTCTGGCGCGCTTCCACGGTCATGGTATCACGCAGGCTTGTGTTGCCCTACCGTCTTGCGCATGCGCCCGCTGCGGAAATATTGCGCGTTGTCGTAAAAGATTGGCGATTCATTTTCCTTCCACCAACTGGGCACACCAAGCCACGGCAGCGGGGAGAAATTTTTCGAGGATAGCAAATTCCCTTCGTTCATCAGCCACGCCGCAGCGCGATGGTCAATCTCGCGCATCTGTGTAGCGTGATTCGACGCGATGAACGCATCATCAACCAAAAACAGAATCGCCTTCGCCGTGACGCCAACGTAGGGATCAAGTGCTTTTTCCAGCATCGAATGGCCGAACAGGTAAAAACGCATGTGCGCCACCACATCCGCACGCCGATCAACGAACAATGTTTTCCATTCAAAGTGGCGAATGAGTTCAAGCAGGGATTCATCGCGACTGACGACGATGATGCCGCCCTCGTCGAATAGTGTCAGCACATCGCGCGGCGTGGAACGCGCACGTGCCTCGGACTCGCCGCGCGCGGACAGGAGTTGCGCGTGCATTTCGCTGATCGCACTTTTCGCTTCGGGAAACGATAGCCACGACATCGCGTTAAAG
>JANYFH010000005.1 GCA_025362705.1 Betaproteobacteria bacterium | reverse complement strand
CACATCGAAGTGGCGCATGCCGAGCGCGCGTTTGCTGCCCTCCCGCACGACTGCAAATGCTTCGGGCAGCAACTGCGCCAGCGTCTCGCCCTTGACGTGACGATCCTTGAATTCATCGGTCTTGGCTTTGAGTTCCGCGTCGGTCAGTTTTTCCATCGCCGGTTCCAGCGCGTTGATCTGCACGACGGTCTTGCGATATTGCTTGAGCAGGCGTTCGTTGCGGCTACCAAAAATGGATTTCAGAAATGTATCAAGCATGTGAGACTTTCTTGTTATCGCTGCACAGTGGCAGAGTTGGAGAATGCGAAAAAAATGGGGACTGATTCAGACCGCATCCTGCGGCACAACTGGTGTCATGCAAGATGGGGGCGCACAGCCGCAATCACAATCAGCCTCGATAACACCGAAACAGATTGCAATGCGCGTAACGGGAGAGAATTACGGGGCGCTGGCGGATTTGGTCGCAACCGCAGGTTCCTGTGCCTTGGCGAAGGTAAGGAAACGGTTGGGATTCAGCGGGACGCTGTTTTGACGTACTTCGAAGTGCAGATGCGGGCCGGTGGCGCGACCGGTTTGGCCTAGCGCGCCGATGTGCTGGCCTTTCAGTACGATGTCCCCGACTTTGACGAGCATCTTTGACAAATGCGCGTAGCGGGTCGTGAGTCCATTATCATGATCGACATCGATCATCTTGCCGTATTCAGTATGAATCTCGGCGGCGGAAACAACGCCACCTGCCGCCGCAAGAACTTCCGAACCAGGAGCAGCAATAAAATCCACTCCCGTATGAAACGCTTGCCGTCCGTTAAATGGATCGATGCGATAGCCAAAATTGGAAGAGTGGTAGCCCGTTACCACCGGCAAAGTGGTCGGAATCGCCTTTGCCGCCAGGCGCCCAGCCATCAGTACAGAGTCAAACATACCCAACTTGTCGCTGCGATCATCGAGTGAACGCGAAATATCAGCCAGCCTGGCTTCAAAATCCTTGAAGGAAATTTCTTCGGAAAGCGCCTTCGATGGTGCCGGACCGCCTTGACCCGGAGTCTCCGAAAAACGGAATTCTTCCGGCTTGATGCCAGCCGCTTTACCGAGGCGTTCACCAAAAGCGTCCAGACGCATCAGGCGCGCCTGCAGTTCTCCAAGCTTGACAGCAAGGGAATTCAACTGCTCGCGCATTTCGTTTTCGGCGGCCTGCGTTTTTTGCTGTGTGAGCGTGGAGATGAGGCTCTGAATGAACGGGTTCTGGATATCAACCGCGTATTTCATCGTCACCCAATAAGTGCCGAGCGCAAACATGAAGCCGGCGCTGATGAAACCGCACATGGCCATGATAATCTGCGACTGTGAGATCGTGACAATCCGGCTTTTAGCCAAGCTGTCCGATACGAGAATAATATTCATCCGATACACCTGCCCTAACTTTTGATGCCTGCCATGGCGACCAAGACACCGACCGATTCAGTTCCCCAACGGGACGCTAAACCAATCCACACCTTGCTGCGCGAAAACGAAGCGCTGCTGCCGTTTCATCAGCGGCTGCGCCAGCTTTCCAGTCTACAAAAAACATTTGTCGACGCGCTACCGTCCGGCCTGAGTGACTCATGCCGCATTGCCACAGTAGAGGGATCAACGATTATTGTTGCGACGGCTAATGGTGCCGTGGCGGCAAAACTCAAACAGATGTTGCCGCGCGTGCTCGACAAATTTCGTGAAAATAAAACGCAATATCAAGAGGTTACCGGATTTTCAGTGATCGTGCAACCCGAGTTTTTTATCAAAGAATCACAGCCCCGCTCAGGCCCTCCCCGCGAAGCCATGCCCTTTGAAAAACTGACGGAACTGGCTGAATCATTGGGAGATTCTCCACTCAAGACCGCCTTGGAAGCTATCGCCACTAAGCGTCAGCGTGCACTAACTAACAAGCAGAAAAACCGGTAAAAGCTAGGTCAAAAACAACACGCGTTCGGCGATATAAACGACAGCGATCACGACAGCAAATAACAGAGTCACTTTGATAATGTTCTTGGTCAAACTCAAAAAGCGCGGATTTCTCGTGAACAGGAATCCCAGAAATGTTGCGGAACCGGCGATCACCGCGACCATCAACAGCAACCTCAGACCAATCAGCATTTTGTTCAGGCCGGCACGAGCGCCATACTGCTGAACGCGGCTGGCAATTGATCACGCTTGTCGAACGTCACAAATTCAAAAGCGGTCTCATCCGCCAGCAACGTGCGCACCAGTTGGTTATTCATGGCGTGGCCAGACTTTATGCCGTGAAAAGCGCCAATCAGCGGATGACCCAGCATGTATAAATCGCCGACTGCATCAAGCGCCTTGTGCTTGACGAATTCGTCGTCAAAACGCAGCCCCTCGGCATTGAGTACGCGAAAATCGTCAATCACGATGGCGTTGTCCAGCGAGCCGCCGCGGCCCAATCCCATCTCGCGCAACATTTCCACGTCGTGGGTGAATCCGAAGGTGCGCGCGCGCGCGATCTCTTTGGCGAACGAAACATCCGCAAAATCGATTTCAATGTCGGACGCGGC
>JANYFH010000003.1 GCA_025362705.1 Betaproteobacteria bacterium | reverse complement strand
TTCTGGATGTTGAATGGATACGACGATTAGTATTCAGGAGACGGAAAAAGTTTCGTCAGTGCCAGGGAATCTCAGATCAACAATTGAGCCGAGCCGCACACTTTACAGCCGCTGGCCATTTTGCGAAGCCTCGACAAGCTGTAGAAATCGCTTCTGGCGGGTGGCCTCCTGTTTCGCACTGACAATGCGCCAAATAACAAGTTTACGATAACCTGGCGGCGGCGCTTCGAAAAAAGCCCATGCTTTTTTGTTCCTTCTAAAGCGTGCTTCGTCCGCTGGCGGCAACGACGCACTTGCTGCCTGCTCGTAGGAGTAGGTTCGCGACTTTGCCTCTTTGCGATGTAGAAACGCCGCCAGGCCGGCGGGCTGCATGCGACCCTGGCCGGTGAGGTCGGCAACGCGCGCGATGTTGATGGCACTCCATATCGATGTGGGTTTACGCGGCGTGAAACGGATTTGGTAGGCTTCCTCGTCGATGCGTTTTCGCACGCCGTCGATCCAGCCGACACACAGTGCCTCATCGACCGATTCCTGCCAGGTGATGCTGGGTTTACCGCAGCCCTTTTTGTGGAAGCCGACAATCAGCTCGGCAGCTTTTGCTGAGTGTTGTTTAAGCCAGGCTCGAAAGGCCGCCGGCGTAGCGAAGAATGTCGTCATTTTGGCGTAGCGGGAAGCGTGTCGAAAACCATTTGCGGCCGAACGCGATTCGGTTGATCTGGAATTGGTGCGGGGATTTCGCTGCGCCGCACTGCCCCGCACGACAAATAAAACGCCTCGGCATTTGGATCAGCATCTACCGTGACCGAGGAAGCCCCGCCACGAAAAGATTTGTCGAGTGCATGCGTCAGCAATCTCCGCCCGAACCCCCGGCGCATGAATGGCGGTGCCACCCAAAAACTTTCCAGCTCCCACACACTTCGGGACGGCATCAGTGCGTAGAACCCAACGATTTTGTCGTCGATCACACCGACAAAAATGGGCCTCGATACGATGTCCGCCGAAGAGATTTGAAGCTGTTGCCGCCAGGACTCAATAACATCGAGAGAATAGCCCCAGTGCGCCTTTGACTCGACGGCAAGAGCCGACAGGAACGCAGCCTCACTCACTACCGCTTGACGGATTTCCACGCGCAACACCCTATGTTTCAACCAATGATTAGTTTATCAATCTTGCCATATAAAATGCGGCGCTTTTATGGAGCCAGCCCACGTTCTTCGCGTGGAAAACATTTCATCGCATTTGGAAATCCCGAAACCAAATTGCCCATTCGCCCGTAAGGTATTCACCGATCACGCGACCACATCGACATGAACTTTAGACATTTTCTGCTTGCAACAGCCACTGTTTCGCTCACGCTGCTGTCCGCTCCCGCATTCGCCGCCTCCACAACCTCCACACTCGAGTGGAAGGCCTGGCAGGACAGCCATTTCGCCAAAGCAAAAAAAGAGCAGCGCTTTATCCTGCTCGATCTCGAAGCGGTGTGGTGCCACTGGTGTCATGTGATGGAACAGAAAACATATTCCGATCCACGCGTTGCGGCGCTGATCGCGAAACACTACATTCCTGTCAAGGTCGATCAGGATGCGCGCCCCGATCTCGGCAAGCGTTACGAGGATTACGGCTGGCCTGCGACCGTCGTATTCGACGCAGATGGCAAGGAAATCGTCAAGCTGCGCGGCTTTATTCCTCCTGAGCGGATGGCGTCAATTCTGGAGGCGATTGTCAAAGATCCATCGCCGATCCGTTACTTTGATTACCTGCGCGACAACCCGACCGAAATTTCGCGCGAAGCCGCGCTCTCGACAGAAAATCGCGAGGAACTCACGGGCCGCTTTTATCGCACCCACGATTTCAACATGGGCGGCCTTAATCAGGACCAAAAATTCATGGATCACGACAGCGTTGAACTGGCGCTAACACTTTCGCTGGCACATACCGGTGACAAACGCGCTGCGCAAATGGCACAGCAAACGCTAACCGGTGCGCTCAATCTCATCGATCCTGCGTGGGGTGGTGCGTATCAGTACTCGACCGACGGCGATTGGAAGCATCACCACTTCGAGAAAATCATGTCGGTACAAGCCGACTATTTGCGTCTCTACGCTAGCGCATGGCGGCACACGCAGGACGTGCGCTATCTCGATGCTGCGAAAGCGATCCGCCGCTACGTGAAAAATTTCCTCACCAGCCCTGAAGGCGTTTTCTACGTGAGCCAGGACGCCGATCTTGTGCAAGGCGAACACAGCGAGGAATACTTCAAGCTCGACGACGCGGCGCGCCGTGCGCTTGGTGTGCCGCGCATTGATACCCATATTTACGCCCGCGAAAACGGCTGGATGATTTCGGCGCTGGTGGCGCTGGCCGAAACTGGTTCCGATGAAATTGCATTGCAGGATGCCATCACTGCGGCGCGCTGGGTTGAGAAAAATCGCGGCCTGTCGGGTGGCGGGTTTCGTCACGATACCAAGGACAGTGCCGGGCCGTATCTGGACGATAACCTCGCGATGGCGCGCGCCTACATGGCACTCTATGTTGCCAGCGCGGATCGCCAATGGCTGGTCAATGCAAGGCGTACAGCCGATTTCATCGCAAAAAATTTCAAGGCGAAAGACGGTGGCTACCTCACAACCGTGAAGCGCGGCAAACTGCCACCGCGCCCGAACACGGAAGAAAATATCCAGACGGCGCGCCTCTTTAACGAACTGGCGCAATACAGCGGTAAAACTTCCTATCGCCTGAACGCAGAACACGCGATGCGCTATCTCGTCACCGACGAAATCGCGACGTATCGCCGCACCGAGCCCGGCATCCTGCTGGCTGATCGCGAAATGCGCACGCCGCCCACACACATCACCATCGTCGGCGCAAAGCGCGATGCGACTTCACTTGCGCTATATCGCCAGGCGCTCGCTTTTCCCGATGGCTATCGTCGCATCGAGTGGTGGGACCGCGCCGAGGGCAAGCTACCGAATCCCGATGTCGCGTACCCGAAACTCGCGAGGCCGGCGGCCTTTATTTGCACCGACAAGATATGTTCGTCGCCGATTTATGATCCTGATGAAATCGCGCCGACGATTCAGCGCCTAGCCAAAAGCGAGCCAGCCTCTTAGCCGCTCTCCTCGGCGTTCCTGTTGACCGCGCTCCCATCGCGGTTTAGATTGCGATTTTGCAATCCGCTGCTATCCAGGCAGAAAGGGGAAATACGATGGGAGCCAAAGATCCGCGTATCGATGCGTATATCGCCAAGTCGGGGGCATTCGCCAAGCCGATTCTCACGCACATCCGCAAGCAGGTGCACGCCAATTGCCCGGACGCGACCGAAACGATCAAATGGAGCATGCCGTTTTTTGAGTACAAGGGCCGTATTTTTTCCAATATGGCAGCGTTCAAGGCGCACTGCGCCTTTGGTTTTTGGAATGGTGCGTTACTGAAGATCGATTCCACACTGGACAAGGCGATGGGCCAGTTCGGTCGCATCACTTCACTTGCAGATTTGCCCAGCGACAAGGAATTTGCGCGCATCATCAAGGCCGCAATGAAGCTGCACGACGAAGGTGCGAAATCGCCCTCGCGCTCAAAGCCTGCCGAGAAAAAAGAACTGATCGTGCCCGATTATTTCCTCGTGGCGGTGAAAAAAAACAAGAAAGCGCTGGCAACTTTCGAGGACTTCAGTCCCTCGAAGCAAAAGGAATACGTGGAATGGATCACCGAGGCCAAAACCGAGGCGACGCGCGACAAGCGTCTTTTGCAAGCGGTGGAATGGATGGCCGAGGGCAAGGTGAGAAACTGGAAATACCTTAACTGCTAAAAGGCGTAATGTGAAAAATGTAGTCAGAAGTTTCTGTGCGGTCTTCGGCCTCACGTTGTTGATTGGTGCGATGGCTGCCAACGCACAGTCTCCAACCGGTGGCCGGGGTCATCAGCGCGGGGGTAACACGGACACGCCGCGCCCCAAAGCGGAAAGTGCTGCGCCACGCACAAACCCCACGAGCGATCCCATCGCCGCGATCAACAGTGAGCTGCCTTCGCTCAAGATCGATCTCAAATTGAGCGCCGAACAAACGTCGGCGTGGATTGCGTTTGAAACAAGCGTGTGGGAGGTGCGCAATATTTCGCTGGCTGGTGTCAAACGGGAAATGGCGGCGCGGGCGCAGTCGAGCGCATCGCGCATCGCCGCGATCAACGCCAATCCACCGTCCGCACTTTCGTTTCTTGCCCTGCTTGTCGATGAAGAGCAGCAACGCGCCGCCGCGATGAGCGATATGCGGCTGGCTCTCAAAGCGCTGGTAGAGATTTTGAGCGCGGATCAACGCAAAATGTTTGATCGGCGTATTGCCTTGGCGCAGCAGGAGCCGTTAGGGAATTCCTAGGAAAATGTGACGTAGATTGGCTATTGATGAGGGTTTCCGAGTATTTATGCTCTGAAATCCGCACCAGTGCTAGTGATTTACTATTTCGTCAACACCCAAACCCGTCTTTGCGACCGGACGCCGGAGCATCAACAACTCATCCGGCTCCACTTGATATTCGGCGTGTTCGGCAACGGATGCTAGCAAGAAACCCAGGCGCTGCAGCAATTTGACAGAACGTAAATTCTCCCGTTTGAGCACAGCGGAAAAAGTACGCACGCGATAGTGTTCGAGAAGTGCTGCCATCATCGCTTTGACTGCGTCACGCGCGAGGCCACGACCCCAATACGCGCTGGCCAACACGTAAGCGATGCCCGCGTCTCCATTCGGGTGCAGCGTCGCTTGAACAAAGCCGATGAGCTCGGACGTTGGCAGTCGAATCACCCAGTTGAGCCATTGCTGCTTTCCGTCAGCCGACTGGCGCGATTCGAGTTTTGCAAACCGCGTACGCAACCATTCGAGCGACGGTGGCGGTTCATTCTCGTATTCGTAAATTGCCGGGTCGCCGAGGACGACGAACATTTCCTCTGCGTGCGCCGCGGTCTGGGGTTCGAGTGTGAGAGTTGGTGTCGCAATGATGCGCATATCGGTCGCCACTGCCTACTCACGCGTGTACCACCACGCCCACGCGATCAGCAGCCCTTGCGCGGGCAGCCGCAGCCACAACGCCAGTTCGGCAATTGCAGGGTAGAGGTCGGCATGCATGGCCATGTGTACATTCGCCGGAAATACCGCGATACACAAAGCGACTAGACCCCATCCAGCCAACGCGGCATGGCGTCGGATCAGTAGCAGCGAACCAAACGCTGCCTCGGCCACACCGCTGATGTAGACCAGTTCAAGATGCCACGGCAGGTAGGGCGGCATGATGCTGACGTACGTGGCGGTGTTTAGGAAGTGATTGATACCGGCGGCGATAAAGAGGGTGCCGAGGAGATAGCGGGTCAGGGTTTTGAAGCGGGTCATCTGCGTTCGGTAAAGTTTACGCAGC
>JANYFH010000404.1 GCA_025362705.1 Betaproteobacteria bacterium | reverse complement strand
ACTGGTCCACGTTCGTCAGTGACCAGAAGCATGTCCGGCTGCAAGGAAACGTGCTGCTCATTAAGCAGACTCATCGTTTCACCGGCCCTTGCAAATCGCACGTCAATATTGCCCTTAAGCGTTTCCTGATCGAATGCGTGCATCGGTTGGCCACGTTCGAGATTGACGTAATTGGTGATGTCAATCAACGGCGCAATCGAACGAAAGCCTGCGCGCTCAAGTCGTCGTTTCATCCAGTCTGGCGTTGTCGCACCCGCATTGACGTCGCTGATTACGCGTCCCAGGTATCGCCCGCAGGCACCCTTTGCAGAAATAGTCACTGTCCTGCAGGACCCGCCAGTGCTAGCGATTGGCGGTATGGCTGGTAGCGTTAGTGCAGCCCCGGTAATCGCGGCCAGGTCACGTGCGATACCAAGCATGGACAGGCAGTCGCCACGGTTCGGCGTCATTTTCAACGTGAGATAAACATCATCAAGATCAAGATACGTACGAATGTTTTGCCCGAGCGGCGCGTCATTTGCCAACGCCAGCAGACCTGTGTGCTCATCAGACAGGCCCAATTCACGCGCGGAACAAAGCATCCCGTTTGACTCGACGCCACGAAGTTTAGCCTGCTTGATTTCCAATCCGGGGAGCATTGCGCCTACTAGCGCGCAGGGCACGCGCATGCCGGCGGCCACATTTGGCGCACCGCACACGATTTGCAGTAATGCCCCAGCGCCAGCATCGACTTCACACACACGAAGTTTGTCAGCGTTCGGATGCGGTGCAGTCGTTTTCACCTCAGCGACGACGATGTTGTTAAAAGCCGCTGCTACCGGCGCGATTTCTTCCACCTCAAGTCCCGCCATCGTCAACGTGTGCGCGAGCTCGTCCACAGACAAGCGGACATCGACAAGTTCTTTAAGCCAATTTACGGAAACTTTCATCTTGATGCCCTGTTAGCGGAATTGGCCGAGAAACTTGATATCGTTCTCGAAGAAGAGACGCAAATCATTCACGCCGTATTTCAGCATTGCGAGACGATCAAGTCCCATGCCGAAGGCAAATCCTGAATATTTTTCGGGATCAATGCCACCATTGCGAAGTACCTGCGGATGGACAACGCCCGCACCGCCGATTTCGAGCCACTTGATCTTTCCACCTTTGTTTTCCCATTCCATATCAACTTCTACACCCGGTTCCACAAACGGAAAAAACGAGGGCCGAAAGCGAATCTGCATGTTGTCCCGTTCAAAAAAAGAGCGGAAAAACTGCGTTAGCGTGCCTTTCAAATCAGCCAGACTGATACCTTCATCAATCCACAAACCCTCAATCTGGTGGAACATCGGTGAGTGCGTTGCATCGTGGTCGCATCGATAGACACGCCCCGGACAGATGATGCGAATCGGCGGCTTGTGCTCTTCCATGTATCGTATTTGTACAGGCGAAGTATGCGGTCTCAGCACATGATCGGAATCGGCGATGTAGAAGGTGTCCTGCATCGAACGTGCCGGGTGATTGGGCGGCGTGTTCAGGGCGGTAAAGCAGTGATAATCTGTTTCGATCTCGGGGCCATCAGCTACCGCGAAACCCATCGTTGAAAATAGCGCCTCGATACGTTCCAGCGCCCTCGTGACTGGGTGCAAACCACCAACACCTGCGGTTCTCCCTGGCATTGTCACGTCGATCGATTCTTCAGCGAGTTTCGCTTCCAGCTCTGCCTTGGCAATACGGCTCTTGGCCTCACTAATCAATGATTCGACATGAATTTTGACCTGATTGATCGCCGCACCCGCAATCTTCTTTGCTTCCGGCGACATGGCACCAAGGGCTTTCAGTTGCTCGGTCAACGAACCCGATTTGCCGAGATATTTCGCTTTCACCTGTTCTAACTCAGGCATGGTCTGCACGGCAGCCAGTGTGCTTGTCGCGTCGCTCAGAATCGTCTCAAGAGTACTCATCTGGAATCACTTTTCCGGTTATGGCGCTGGTCGGCGCAAAAAACAAAAGGCCCGATTCACGGGCCTTTTGCGTTTTTACTTGAATCAGAATTGCTTAAAACCCTACGCAGCAAGGCCCGCTTTGGCTTGTTCGATAAATCGCGCGAACGCAGGCTTATCCATGACAGCCAAATCGGCCAACACTTTACGATCAACTTCAATGGAAGACTTCTTCAAGCCGTTCATGAATCGTGAATATGTCATGCCGCCTGCACGAACGGCAGCGTTGATGCGCGCAATCCAGAGCGCACGAAAAACGCGCTTTTTATTGCGACGGTCGCGGTAGGCGTATTGCCCTGCTTTCATCACCGCTTCTTTGGCGATACGGAATACCTTACTGCGACGACCGCGATAGCCTTTGGCCAGATCCAGAACTTTTTTGTGACGCGCGCGAGCGGTTACACCACGTTTAACTCTTGGCATGGTAGCGCTCCTTACGCGTAGGGCAGCATGCGATGCACGCTGACCAGATTGGTTGCATGGATCTCAGCCGTACCACGCAATTGACGCTTGTTCTTGGTGGTTTTCTTGGTAAGAATGTGGCGCTTGAACGCCATGGAGCGCTTGATCGAGCCGCTACCGCGTGGCTTGAACCGCTTTGCGGCGCCACTCTTGGTTTTCATCTTTGGCATATTTCTACCTTTTAATTACATTGCCGCAGCAGGTGATGGAACCATTCCATACTTTGAACCTGAAGTCGACTTGTTTGCATGGTTTTTTGCCGCCAGAGCCATGCGCTCCTTGAAATCAATGTTTTTTTCTTGGACCAACCATCATCACCATCTGACGGCCTTCCATTTTCGGAAATTGTTCGACCTGCCCCAATTCCGTTAAATCTGCTTCTACGCGTTTCAACAACGCCATTCCCAATTCCTGATGCGCCATTTCACGTCCGCGAAAACGCAGCGTAATTTTGGTTTTATCGCCCTCTTCCAAAAAACGTTTCAGATTACGCACCTTGATGTTGTAATCCCCATCATCGGTACCGGGTCGGAATTTTACTTCCTTCACCTGAATCTGTTTCTGCTTGAGCTTGGCTTCGTGCGCTTTCTTGGCTTCGCGGTATTTGAATTTGCCGAAATCCATGATCCGGCAAACCGGCGGCTTTGCCGTCGGGGCAATTTCCACCAAATCCAGTTGCGCTTCCTCCGCTAGCCGGTTGGCTTCCGCCAGGCTCACGATACCAATTGGTTCACTCTCGGGGCCAAGCAACCGAACCTCTGTCACGTTAGTGATTTCAGTATTGATTCGGACGTCTTTTTCAGTAGCGATAAAACTCTCCCAAACGTTACTCTTAACCTTGGGTGTTGGTTCTCAACACCTCAAGCTCTCAGCGCAAATAAAGCCGATTCACGACACTTTCCTGGTCGCAATTTCAGTTTTTATGTGCGAAATAAAACTGTCGAGACTCATTGGTGGCATATTTTCACCGCCGCCCTTACCGTCCCGAACCCGTGCTGTCACGGTATTTGCCTGCATTTCCTTATCGCCCAAAACCAGCAGAAAAGGAACTTTTTGCACGCTATGTTCCCGTATTTTATAGGAAATCTTCTCGTTACGCAAATCTGCCTGAACGCGAATTCCAGCCGCTTTTAACTCGGCAACCACCTGTCGGACATAGTCGGCTTGGTGCTCCGTCACATCCATCGCTACCACTTGGATGGGGGCCAACCAAACCGGCATCGACCCGGCGTGGTTTTCTATCAAAATGCCGATGAATCGCTCGAGTGAACCTACGATGGCTCGATGCAGCATGACCGGTGTTTGACGCACGCTGTGGTCGTCGACATATGTGGCCCCCAGCCGTTCTGGCATGGAGAAATCGACCTGCATCGTACCGCACTGCCAGGAACGGCCAATCGAGTCCTTCATGTGATATTCGATCTTCGGCCCGTAAAAAGCGCCCTCACCCGGCAATTCCACCCATGTGGCATTACATGCTTTCAACGCTTCGCGCAGTGCATTTTCGGCGCGATACCACGTCTCATCAGAGCCGATGCGTTTTTCAGGCCGCAGTGCGATCTTGATCGCAATATCCTTGAATCCAAAATCGTCGTAAACGGCAAGTGCGCGCCGGTTAAAGTCCACGCATTCGCTCTTGATCTGATCTTCGGTGCAAAAAATGTGTCCGTCATCTTGCACAAAGCCGCGCACACGCATGATGCCATGCAGCGCACCAGACGGTTCATTGCGATGACAGGATCCAAACTCGCCATATCGCAGTGGCAAGTCGCGATACGAGCGCAAATCTGAGTTAAATACTTGAATATGTCCAGGACAATTCATTGGTTTGATTGCGTAGTCATGTTTTTCCGACTCGGTCGTGAACATGTTGTCTTTATAATTTTCCCAGTGGCCTGATTTCTCCCAAAGTGAGCGCGCCAGAATCTGCGGACAGCGAATTTCCTGATATCCATTGTCCTGATATACGCGCCGCATGTATTGCTCAACCTGTTGCCATATCACCCAACCTTTAGGATGCCAAAACACCATGCCAGGCGCCTCATCCTGCATGTGAAACAGGTCAAGTTGCTTGCCAAGTTTGCGGTGATCGCGTTTCTCGGCCTCTTCGATCATTTGCAAGTACTGTTCCTGATCTTCTTTTTTCGCCCAGGCTGTACCGTAAATACGTTGCAGCATTTCGTTTTTCGAGTCGCCCCGCCAATAAGCACCCGCAAGCTTCATCAACTTGAAGACTTTCAGCTTGCCTGTCGACGGAACATGCGGTCCACGGCACAAATCCGTGAAGCTACCCTCTGAATAAAGCGACACATCTTCGCCCGCCGGAATCGAGGAGATGATCTCCGCCTTGTACGCCTCACCGATTCCCTTGAAATATGCGACTGCCTCGTCGCGCGGCAGCACTTTGCGCGTCACCAGCTCGTCTTTTTTTGCAAGCTCCAACATCTTTTTTTCGATAGAAATCAAGTCTTCCGGCGTGAACGGTCGCCTATATGAAAAATCGTAGAAAAAGCCGTTTTCTATCACCGGTCCTATCGTTACTTGCGCATCGGGAAACAATTCCTTCACAGCGTAGGCCAGCAAATGCGCTGTCGAATGGCGAATAACCTCGAGACCAGCCGCATCTTTGTCCGTAACAATTGCAAGATCGGAATCCTTGTCGATGACATAGCTGGTATCGACCAATTTGCCGTTTACCTTGCCTGCAAGTGCCGCCTTGGCCAAGCCGGCGCCTATGCTTGCGGCCACGTCGGCCACCGAAACTGCTTGTTCGAACTGCCGGACAGATTTATCGGGTAATGTGATTGCAACCATGGTGAACTCCTGAACCTGAAAATGAAAAAGCGCGGATTAACCGCGCTTTTCGAGAAATATCTGGACGAAACGAAACCGCGCGGTCAGCGAATTGAACTCCACGTCGTAGTCAGCGGTGTCATAACCATTTTGTTATCCGCGAATTTCGCGGCCCTTTCGTTTTATTGACCAAGTAATGCGATCAAAATTTGTTTTGCGCACGTGAACTTAGTATAGAGGAATTTGCCAGTCGCTTCAATCGACTTATTTGTGAACGCGTAGTATCCTGCGTTTTAATTGTTTCAGTCATTTATCAGGGCGAACGCTGCAAATTTCGCAGCAAATTCCGAGCCCGCAGCCAGGACTTGGTAGACCTTAGTAAACTTATCGTTTCTTCGTGCATTTTATTTTTGACCAATCAGGGGGACAGCCAGTGAAAGTAGAACAAATCCTGCAACTGCCATCGATGCCGGCCGCAAGTCCGAGCTATCCGATGGGACCGTACCGGTTTATCAACCGCGAATTCATGATCGTCACCTACGAGACCGATAAAGATTTGCTTCGTCAGGCCGTTCCGGAGCCACTCGAACCAAACCCTGAAGGACATGTGCTCTACGAATGGATCCGTATGCCCGACAGTTCCGGTTTCGGTGACTACACCGAAAGCGGTGTAGTCATCCCATGCTTCTACAAGGGCGAACCGATCAACTTCACTGCGCAAATGTATCTCGATGATGAGCCACCGATTTCGGCCGGACGCGAAATCTGGGGTTTCCCGAAGAAATACGCGCTGCCCAAACTTGAAGTTTGTTCTGACACACTCACCGGTACCTTGCATTACGCGGGCCAAATGGTTGCAATGGGCACAATGGCCTATAAACATCAGGCAGCGCCGGGCGGCGTTGAGGCACAGGCCAAGGGTATGACCAGAACGTCGTGCAACCTGAAGATCATTCCTGATGTCGACGGTAGCCCGAAGATTTGCCAGCTGGTCGCCTATAACCTGACAGACATCACGGTAAAAGGCGTTTGGTTATCGCCGGCCCGCCTGCATTTGATCCCCCACGTGAATGCACCCGCCGCCGACCTTCCGATCAAGCGCATCGTCGGCGGAAAGCACTTCATTAGCGATCTCACGCTGCCGCATGGCCGTGTGCTGTTCGATTACCTCAAAGACGCTTAACTGGATCGGGAGACAAACAATCATGAACAAAAAAGATGTGATCGGTCTGGCTTCGATGCCACTGCAGAGCCCGACATACCCACGCGGCCCGTACAAATTTTTCAACCGGCAGTATCTGGTGATCAGTTACAAAACAGACGCCGACATGATTCGCGCGCACCTGCCCGAGCCGCTTGAGCCTGTTGGCGATACGGTTTCTGTGCAGTGGCTGGATTTGCCTGATGGCGAAGGCTTTGGCGCGTACTCGGCCGCGGCACAAATCATTCCATGCACGTTTAAGGGTGAGCAGTGCAATTTTGTCAGCCAAATGTACGTCAACAACACGCCACCGTTGGCCGGCGGCCGCGAAATCTGGGGCTATCCGATGAAGTATGGCAAGGCGGTGTTGAAGGTCGAAGGCGACACCTTGAAGGGCACACTCACCTACGCCACCCAACAAGTCGCGACCGGCACCATGGTCTACAAGCACGATGCATTCAACAAAGACCATTCCGCCGAACAGGCGTTACTCGCTCGCACTCAAATAACACTGAAATTGATCCCCGACATCAATGGAAAGCCGGCGATTGCACAACTCGTGGGAATCAACTTTACGGATGTTGCCATCAAAGGTGCGTGGCATGGTGCAGCGCGACTGGAGTTGGTCGCCGCGGTGAATTGTCCGCTCGCCGATTTGCCCGTGCGGCATATCGTTGGTGGCTTGCAGATGGTGACCGACATGACGTTGCCTTACGGACGCGTGTTGCACGATTATCTGGCTAAATAAACGTATCAAATGAAAAGCGGCGAATCGGTTTAAC
>JANYFH010000396.1 GCA_025362705.1 Betaproteobacteria bacterium | reverse complement strand
TGGTGGATCACTTCTGAAACAGGGCCGATTTCGGCGATGCGTCCCGCATACATCACGGCAACGCGATCTGCGGTTTCGGCAATCACGCCCATGTCGTGGGTAACAAGCATGATCGAGGTGCCGTGCTCGCGGCAGAGTTTTTTCAGCAACGTAATAATTTGTGCTTGAATCGAAACGTCTAGCGCCGTTGTCGGTTCGTCAGCGATGATCAGCTTCGGTTGTGCAGCAAGCGCCAACGAAATCACCACACGCTGGCGCATACCACCTGAAAACTGGTGCGGATAGTGGTCGATGCGTTTTTCTGCTGCCGGAATGCCGACTTCCATCAACAGCTTGATGGCACGTTCGCGCGCTTCAGCCTTTGACACGTTGAGGTGGGTCTCGATGGTTTCGGTGATCTGGCGTCCCACCGTGTAGAGCGGGTTCAGTGACGTTAGCGGGTCCTGAAAAATCGCGCCGATTTCACGGCCGCGAATTTTTCGCATTTCTTCAAACGGCAGGTTATCGATGCGGCGACCGTTCAACAATATTTCGCCGCTGGCAATGCGTCCTGGCGGTTCGAGCAGGCCAATGACTGCAGCGCCCGTCAGCGATTTGCCCGCGCCTGATTCACCAACCACCCCCAGTACTTCGCCGGGCGCAATCTCGAAGCTGATGTCGTCCACCGCTGTCAGCGTGCCGCGGCGCGTCGGGAACTCGATGCGCAGATTCTTTACCTGTAATAGAGGCGTCGTCATCGTTCGCCCCTAGCGCAGTTTCGGATTGAGCGCGTCGCGCAACCAATCGCCGAGCAGGTTGATCGACAACACCAGCACCACCAGCGCGATGCCGGGAAAAACGGTTATCCACCATTCGCCGGAGAACAGGAAATCGTTGCCGATGCGGATCAGGGTTCCCAATGAAGGCTGCGTTGGGGGAACACCCACGCCGAGGAAGGACAAGGTCGCTTCCGTCAGGATCGCGGTGCCGACGTGCAAGGTAGCCAGGACCAGCACCGGGCCGGTTACGTTTGGCAGCACATGCGAAAACATGATGGCCAGCTTCGAGCGGCCGATCACGCGAGCGGCCTGCACGTACTCCTTGTTGCGCTCGACCAGTGTAGAGCCGCGCACGGTGCGTGCGTACTGCACCCAGCCCGAGGCTGCGATGGCGAATATCAGCACATAGACGGCGATCTGATCGTGGTATTCCTTGCCGACTGCCGCGCGCGCAACACCGTCGATCAGAAGCGCAATCAGAATGGCGGGAAAGGAAAGTTGAATATCGGCAATACGCATGATGAACGCGTCAAGCTTTCCGCCGACATAGCCGCTGATCAGCCCCAGCGTGATGCCGACCATCATCGACAGCATTACCGCGCAAATACCGACGAGCAAGGTAATGCGCGAGCCGTGCATGATGGTAGAGAGTACATCGCGGCCCTGATCATCGGTGCCGAACACAAATTGCGATTTGCCATTGACGACCCACGATGGCGGCGTGAACGCATCGAGCAGGTTGATGGTTTTCAAATCAAATGGATTGTGTGGCGCCAGCCACGGCGCGAAGGCCGAGCCGAGAATGCAAATCAGCGCGGTGATCGCAGCGATGATGACGAGGGGATTGTGCTTGAAGCTCCACCATACATCGCCATCAAAGAAACGTTTCAGCGTGTCTTGCATATTAGTGGCCCCCGCCCGAACGCTCAGCGCGCAAGCGCGGATCGACAACGTAATACAACATGTCGACGATCAAATTGAGAAATACGAAAATGAATCCGACCAGGCAAAGGTATGCCGCCATCACCGGAATATCGGCAAATTGCACGGCCTGAATAAACAGCAGGCCCATGCCCGGCCACTGAAAAACGGTCTCGGTAATGATCGCGAAGGCAATAATCTGGCCCAATTGCAAACCGGCAATGGTAATCACCGGGACCAATGTGTTCTTTAGCGCGTGGCCGAAATGCACGGCATTGTTGGTGAGGCCGCGTGCGCGCGCAAACTTGATGTAATCGGTGCGCAGCACTTCCAGCATTTCAGATCTCACTAGCCGCAGAATCAGGGTCATCTGAAACAGGCCGAGTGTAATGGCGGGCAGGATCAGCGCTTTCAGGCCGCTTAATGTCAAGAAGCCAGTCGACCAAAGCCCCAGCTTTATGGTATCGCCGCGCCCGAACGAGGGCAGCCAGCCCAGCCACACCGCGAAGATCAGAATCAGGAAAATACCGATGAGGAAAGACGGCAGCGATACGCCGATGAGGGATATGGTGAGAATAAACCTGGACAGCCAGGAATCCCGCTTCAGGGCCGTATAAACGCCCATCGGTATGCCGACCAGCAACGCCAGCAACGCGGCGGTCATGGATAGCTCCAGCGTGGCGGGCAAGCGCTCAATCAGTAGCTGCGAAACCGGACGTCCCAGGCGCAGCGAAATGCCAAAATTCCCTTGCAGCGCATTGCCAGCGAACTTTACAAACTGCACGTAAAACGGCTGATCAAGGCCCAGGCTCTTTCGTACTTCGTCGCGGTCTGCCGTGGTTGCCTCCGGCGGCAACATCAGTGACACCGGATCGCCCACGAAATTAAACAGCGAAAAGGCGATAAAGCCCACCGCGATCATCACCAGCGCGCATTGCAACAACCTTTGAATGATAAATGCGAGCATGGATTGATGGACTAATTGATTTTGAAGCGGAAGAAATAAGCCACGTTATTGGGCGTGAATACGGCGTCGATATTTTTGCGCATCGCCCACGGCACTAGCTGCTGATGCAAGGGGATCACTGGCAGATCAGCCGCGTTGATGAGAAGCGCCTCACGAATCAGGCCATCGCGCTTTTTCAGATCGTTTTCGGTCCTGATCTGCGTAATCAACTGATCCATCTTTGGATTGGAATATCGTCCGTAATTGGAGTCGCCGTTACCGGAGGATTCGCCCCCGTTAGTGTATAGCAAGGCCTGCAGGGTATAGAGCGAATCAAACGTCGGCGTGCCCCATCGCAACAAATACATGCTGGTGTCAAATTTTTGAATCTTCGGAAAATAATTTGTCTGCGGCACGATATTCGGTGTGGCGCGGATGCCGACTTGCGAAAGCATCGGCGGAATCGCCTGACAAATATCGGACGCAGGTTGAACATTGCCACAATCGAGCGTGATCGAAAATCCGTTAGGGTAGCCCGCGTCAGCCAGCAGTTTTTTGGCTTTCACGCGGTCGAACGCGAGGCGCTTGTCCGCATCCTTGCTATAGCCACGCACGTCGGAAGTCACCATGGTGCCGATCGGTACCGACAAATTGCGCATGACTTTTTCACGTATCGCCTCGATATCGATGGCATGCGAAATCGCCTGGCGCACACGCACATCTTTCAGCGGGTTTTTGCCTTTCACGTCGCTATAGAGCAATTCACTGCGCGACAGGTCGAAAGCCAGGTATTGAACGCTGGCTTCGCGACCCTCCATGATCTTCACGTTGGGATTTTCTTTCAGGCGCGCGATGTCCTGTGGTGGTGGATCGAGTACGAAATCGACTTCACCGGAAAGCAGTGCGGCCGCACGGGTGGCATTGGATTTCACGGGCAATAAGTCGACTTGCGTGACATTGCCTTTTTCGGGGCTGTTCTTGTTCCACCAGTCTTCATTTGCCACCAGCACCGTCTTGATATCCGGCTGGCGCAGCGTTACTTTGAACGGTCCGGTGCCGTTGGTATTGCGGGAAGCAAAAGTATCTTCGCGGTCTTTGTAGTTCTGGGGCGCTTCGGTTTTATTCTTGACTGCCCACTCTTTTGACATCACGCGGAAATTGAACAAATGATTCAGCAACACCGGGTTCGGTTCCTTCATGATGAGGTCAACGGTGAGGGCATCAATTTTCTTCGCACTCGCCACACCCTGGATGGACGACTTCAATTGCGAGAGTGGATTGAGTGCCCGTTCAACTGAAAACACCACGTCGTCGGCGGTGAACGCTTCGCCACCGTGAAATTTCACGTTCGGACGCAATTTGAATCGCCACGTTTTTGCGTCGGGCTGACTCCACGACACCGCTAATGCCGGCACCAGTTTGAAATTCTTGTCGCGCATCACGAGGCTTTCGTAAACCTGCGAAAGCACGCGGTTGGTTACCACCAAATTGGCGGAATGCGGATCCAGGGTTTGTGGATCGTCCTGGCTTGCGTAGCGCAGTGTCTTGGCGCACGCGCTGCCAACAATCAGCGCGCAAATGACGGCGTTTATCGGCAGGAGAAAGGCGGATTTGGATCGGTTCATTGGATATTACCGGTTGTTCGAAAAATCCCGGCAAGCAACTTGTGGCTGCAATGGGACAAGTGTATCGACATGTTCGGGAACAATTGGCCCCGGACATAAAATTGCCCATCGAGTCGCCTCGACGGGCAGCGGCGAATTATAGCTTTTTTGGGCTTGAGAGGCATCACTGACTCGGCATCTGCACGGTACGCGCCTTGCACGCTGGCAATAATTTTCACGGCAAACACTAGCATTGGTGCGCCTCTCAGGCTATAAATGCCCGAAACACCTCGCCGAATGGCGCTATACGTCTATTAATGCCTGAAGGCTTCAGTCGATCCTGAACCGGAAAAAATACGGCACGCTGTTCGGCGGGAAGATGGCGGTGACATTCTTGCGCATCGCCCAGGGGATGATCGCCTGATGCAATGGCAGCACCGGCAATTCGGCATTCAGGAGCAGCAGCGCCTCGCGAATCATTGCGTCACGTTTTTTCATGTCGGACTCGACGCGGAACGCATCGACCAGCCGGTCAAATTTCGGATTTGAATAGCGGCCGTAGTTGCCATCGCCGTTACCCGTGCCGGCGCCATCGTTGGTGCGCAGCAGATATTGCAGCGTCGATAGCGCATCCGACGTGGGTGTACCCCAACTGAGGAGATAAAAACTGGTATCGAATTTTTGCAGCTTGACAAAGTAGTTTGCGGTATTGACGACGTTCGGGTTCACCTTGATGCCGATCTGCGCGAGCATAGGCGCAATCGCCTGGCAGATGTCGGCTGCGGGCTGGTTGTTGCCGCAATCGAGCGTGATTTCAAAGCCGGTCGGGTAGCCTGCCTCGGCCAACAATTTCTTTGCTTTGTCGCGATCAAACGGCAGGCGCTTGTCGGCGTCTTTCGCGTATCCCTGATCGGTCGAGGTGATGATCGAACCGATCGGCAAAGCGAGATTACGCATTACCTTGGTTTTGATCGCCTGTACGTTGATCGCATGGGCAATCGCCTGGCGCACACGAACATCCTTGAACGGATTTTTTCCCTTGACGTTCGAGTAGAGCAGTTCATCGCGACTGGTGTCGAAGACAAGGTACTGCACGCGTGCTTCCAGCCCTTCGGCAATTTTTACGTCGGTGCTGGATTTGAGTCGCGCAATATCCTGCGGCGGCGGGTCGTTGACGAAATCGACTTCACCGGACAGCAGTGCCGCCGCGCGCGTTGCATTCGATTTGATCGGCAACAGCACCACCTCGGTCACGTTGCCCTTTTCCGGACTTCCCGCATTCCACCAATTGGGGTTTTGAACGAGCACCGTTTTTACGTCGGTCTGGCGCTCTTTCAGCATGAACGGTCCTGTGCCATTGGTATTGCGCGAGGAGTACGTATCCTCCTTGTCTTTATAGTTTTGCGGATTGATCGAGTTATTCTTGATCGCCCACGCTTTATTCATGATGCGAAATGTAAACAGGTGATTCAACAACACCGGGTTCGGCTCACGCATGATGAGGTCAACGGTGAGCTGGTCAATCTTTTTTGCTTTCGAGACACCCTGCACTGCAGATTTGAATTGCGAATTGGGAGAGAGTATGCGTTCCATCGAGAACACAACGTCGTCGGCCGTTAACGTCGCACCGTCGTGAAACTTCACGTTCGGCCGCAGCTTGAAACGCCACGTCAATGCGTCCGGCTGTGACCACGACGTTGCCAGCCACGGCACCAGCTTGAAATTCTTGTCGCGGCCAACCAGGCCTTCGTATACGTTCGACAACAGCCGTGTGGTTACTGCGAGGCTGGCGGAATGCGGGTCGAGTGTCTGCGGCTCGTCCTGAGTGGCGTAGCGCAGGGTTTTGGCTGTGGCTGCGCTCATCGCGATTGCAAAGAGTACCGCCAAGATTGAGCACGAAATCAGTTTCAAAGGAAACATTCTTGTCGAGTCAGCTTATTTGCGTGCCCCCTCTCGCCTCGTGGGATGGGCGCCGAGGGAGAGGGGGTAATTGCATTCGCGTCACCACCAAAAAAACGCGCCTACTTAATCATCACCGACATCGCATACAGCCCGTTGTCAGCGCGGTGCGCCACGCTCACGTTTTTCTTCATCGCCCACGGAATCATCTGGTGGTGCAGCGGAATATGTCCGACATCGGCCTGATCGATCAACAATGCCTCTTTGGTCAACTCGGTTCGTTTTGCGAAATCGATTTCGGTCTTCAGTTTGTCGATCACCGCATCGCCCTTTGGATTCGAGTACCCGGAATAATTGTTGGCGCCATCGGCACCGCTGCCCTTAGTGCGAATAATCTCCTGCAGTGTGTAAAGCGAATCGAAGGTGGGCACGCCCCATCCGTAAAGGAACATGCTGGTGTCGCTCTTCTGGATTTTCGGGAAGTAAGCAGCCTTGGGCATGGCATTGAGCTTGATGCGGATGCCGATTTTGGAAAGCATGCCGGCGATTGCCGTACAGATTTTTTCGTCATTCTTGTAGCGGTCGTTCGGGCAATCGAACGTCACGTCGAAGCCTTGCGCAAGGCCTGCTTCCGCCATCAACTTTTTCGCCTTTTCAATATCGACTGCCGGACGTTTTTCCAGATCCTTCGAGTAGCCGCGAACCTGCGGCGCGATCATCGACATGGTCGGCAGTGACAGCCCGCGCATCACTGTTTTATGAATCGCGGGGACGTCGATGGTCAGCAACATGGCCTGGCGCACGCGCAAATCCTTGAACGGATTTTTGCCTTTGCTGCCGTAGAGCAACTCGTCCCGACTCTGATCGAAATTGACAAAGATGGTGCGATTTTCATTGCCTTCGACGATCTTGAGATCCTTGTTTTGTCCCAGCTTGGCAATATCCTGCACCGGCGGATCGAGGATCAGATCGACCTCGCCAGAAATAAGCGCGGCCACACGGGTCGCGTCGGATTTGATCGGCGTATAGATGATTTCATCGACATTGCCGCGCTTGCCCCACCAGTTTGAATTGGCGACAAACACCGTCTTCACATCCGGTTCGCGTGTTTTCATGATGTAGGCACCAGTGCCATTGGCGTTACGCACCGCCCAGGATTCTTCCTTATTTTTAAAATCGGTCGGATGCAGTACGTTGAATTTTACCGCCCAGGCTTTGTTCATCACCCGCAGTTGCGTCAGTTGGTCGAGCAGGGTCGGATTCGGGCCAGTGCTGACGATGTCTACTGTCAGGTTATCGACCTTGCGCACCTCCTTGATGCCTTGCGTATAGGCTTTGTAGTCTGAGGTTTTGTCCATTGCCCGCATGATCGAGAACACCACATCGTCAGCCGTGAATGGTGAACCGTCCTGGAACGTGACTTTATCGCGCAGCTTGAAACGCATCGTGGCGGGGTCGAGCTGCGCCCATGACACAGCGAGGCATGCTTCCAGTGCCATCTTCTCGTCGCGTGTGACCAGCGGCTCATAGACATGCCCGTTCATCGGGTTGTTCAGGCCCTCATTCTGCGAATGCGGATCCATTGTAAGAATGTCGCCTGCGCTGGCCCAGCGGAAGGTTTTAGCATCGGCCGTCGCGGCGAACAAAGCTGCGCCGACAATGCTGGCGATGGTCAGGGCACGGGGGTTCAGCTTCAATTGTTGAAAATATTTCATTCGAGGCTCCAGTATTTTGCAGTGCGCATGAAGTTGAGGGCGATTTGGCGAGTGTGCCGAACTCAACCGCGCAAGTCAACGCGCCAGCCCAGCGAGCCTCTACTTTTGAAATATCGGGCCAATACCGATTTCGCGCTAACATTGGGTCAACCGGGTACCAGCAGTTTCATTCAAGGCATGCTGGCACTGCATTTTTCGAAAAGGAAACACATGACCACTATTGTCGTGGTAAAAAAAGACGGTGTGGCCGTGATCGCCGGCGATACGCTGACGACTTTTGGCTCCACCCGTCTGGCGAGCGCGCACGACGCGGCGCCCGAGAAACTGCTGAAGCACGGCGACACCTACTTTGGCATCGCCGGTAGCGCGGCACATCAATTGGTGCTCGAGTCATTGCTCCAAAAGCATCCGGAATTCAAATTTCACGGACGCGCAGAAATTTACGAGAGCTTTCGCAAAATCCATCCCATTCTCAAAGAAGAAGCATTCCTGAATACGAAGGAAGAGGACGACGATCCATATGAGTCATCCCAGCTCACAGCGCTGGTAGTGAATTCCAGCGGAATCTATGGCGTGTATTCGATGCGTGAAGTGTTCGAGTTCGACAAATTCTGGTCGATTGGCTCGGGCCGTGATTTTGCGCTCGGCGCCATGTATGCGGTATTCAAAGGCAAAAAGAGCGCCGAAGAAATCGCAAAGCTTGGCGTACTGGCAGGGGCGGAATACGACACCGGTACCGCGTTGCCGATGAATATCGCCTCGGTGAAATTGAATGGCAAGGCGCGCTGACGTTTCGTGAGCAATAACGAAAGCGGTCTGACTTCGACGCGGGTTGACAAGTGGCTATGGGCCGCTCGCTTTTTCAAAACTCGCCAGCTCGCGGTCGATGCCATTGCTGCGGGTCGCGTCGAAATCAATGGCGAGTGCGTGAAGCCCGCGAAAACCGTCAAGTCCGGGGATCGGCTGGTTTTGCGAAAACCTCCATTGGAATACGATCTGGTCGTGATGGCAGTTGCCGAAAAGCGTGGCTCCGCAACGATCGCGCGAACACTGTTCACTGAGTCTGCGGAAAGTATCGCGGCGCGTGCAAAAATTGTTGCCGAATTGCGTGAAATGCCGGAGCCGTTATTTCGCGGTCGGCCAACCAAAAGAGACCGACGTGCAATTGAACAATGGCAGCGCACGGCAGAAAACTTCAACGATGTCGATAGCTGACCGCGAAGTCTCGGGTTATAAAAAATTGCGATGCGTTTCGTTGTGCTGGCTTTCTGGCGTGGTATTCGCACTTCACTTTGGCGCCCCGAGCGCAACCACTTACCAAATCGATCCACGGGAAACCGCATCCAGCTTCGAGGTCCTGATGCTTGGTTTCATTCCGATTCGCGGACATTTCAAACACACCACCGGTGTGTTGAACTTCGACTCATCCAGCCAGACCGGCAACATCGAAGTCATGGTCGATACGACCAGCCTCACGGCCAATTCGGCACGTGCGGAAGTGGCAGCGCGCGGCCCCAGTTTCTTTAACGTCGAAAAATATCCGCGCATGGATTTCAAATCATCGCGTTTTGTTTTTGATGGTAACCGCCTCCATTCGATCGAGGGCATGCTCACGCTGACGGGTGCCGCACAGGCGGTGACGCTCGTGGTCAATCATGCAGCTTGCAAAGCCGCCGTCCAGCACGAGCCGCCGGTCTGTCGTGCCGAGGCGGCGCTGACGGTCAAGCGTTCCGCGTTCGGCATGAAGGCGTGGGCGCATTCGGTAGGTGACGACGTGACCATACGCATCGCCCTGGTAGCTTACGCTGACGCCGAGGAGATCAAGCCAACATCACTGGTAACGCTGCCAGTTGATTCTGCCGAAGCAGCGAAGCGGTAGCAGTCGTAAAAAAGGAATCGGCCGGAAACCCGCTTCCATATTGGGTTTCCGGCCGATCATATAGCCATTGTCGCAGGCGTTTGCCTGGCCATTATTTTTTCAGGAACATCGCCAGCGCGTCTTCCACCATGCTGTGGCTGGCAGGCATTTGGCCATTCGGTGTGACGTGATTGATCAGTTCGGGGAGTATCTTCGCAAGTCCGCCGGCCGCATCGCTATTCGACATGCCGAGCTGGCTGGCGATCTCGCCGATCTTGCCGGAGCCCAGAATTTGCGTGAGCTGATCCGCGCTGACGGGCAGGTTTTCGCCGGTACCAACCCACGAATCCGCAATGTGGCCGAGGCCGCCCTGCTGAAAAGCGTTGATGATCCCGCTTAAGCCACCCATGCTATCCAACGCGCCGCCACCCCCCGCACCGCCGCCGCCCTTGTTGGCGAGCATCTGCATGGCTATTTGCAAGAGGGGGTTGCTGCCGCTGCCGCCAGCGCCACCCATCAAGTTACCGATTAATCCATCGAGCAGTCCCATGGTCATTCCCTTCGCATGTAAAAGACCTACTTTACGTCAAATCGATAACCCAGATTGTGAACTTCATTTTGCATTTGGCGCATGGCAATTGGTACAGCAACCGGATCACCACGGATCGAGAGTTCGATAATCCTGCCGCCCGGCAAATGCTGTGGAAGGCTGGAAAGCTTGGTGGTGGGAAAGCCCTTAACAATCCGATTCATCGCATCGATCAAATTGCCTTCACCGGCTTCATGGATGATGATGATTTCTTCGGCGAAGGCAACCTGGTGAAACAGGTGCTGATATTTTGTATCGAGCACCCAGGCCATCATCGGCCACGCCATCTCCGGAAAACCTGGCAGAAAATGGTGGTCCCCACACGAGAACGCAGCGATCTGGTTATACGGATTGGGAATGATGGCAGC
>JANYFH010000327.1 GCA_025362705.1 Betaproteobacteria bacterium | reverse complement strand
CCGCAGCGGCCATGATGGTGAGGATGACGCGCGGGATGGAGAAATAAAGGTAGCCCAAAAACAGGCCGGCCATCGAATACGCAAGCACCAGTTTTTCGCCGAACAACCATTCCGTTACGTTGCCGACCAATCCCTGCCGGCCGACCAGCAAGATTACCATGAAGCCCACCACCACACCGGGGAACGCCAGTGGAAAGGTAAGCGTTGCCAGCAGAAAACTGCGGCCGAAGAAACGATTGCGTTGCAGGAACATTCCGCTGATGCCAGCGATGACGATGGTTGCCAACGTTACGGTGGCGGAGAGTACGACGGTGGAAACGAGGCTGCTGAAATAGCGTGCATCGGTGACGACGGCCCAATAGGCGGAGATACCCATCTCACCACTTGCCCCAACTGCGAGCAGGCGTGCCATCGGCAGCAGCCAGAAGGCTGCGAAGATGATGAGCGCCGGGAGTAGCAGCGCGATGTGGCGCAGGGATTCGCGGTGGGTGGGTTTCATTTATTTTTATCGCCTTGCGATCCCCCGCCCCGCGCCCTTGAAGGGACGGGGTCGGGAGAACGCAGCGAGGGCCAGGTGCGTGCTACTTCACCTCTTTCAAATACCGATCCGAGAACCCCTTCTGCACTTCGGCCATCTTGGCGTAATCAATCGTCTTTGCGCGCGCATATTCCGCCGCAGGCAAAAAGCGCGCAGCCGCTTCTTTTGAAACGGCGCTCGCACGCACTGGCCGCAGGTAGGCGTTGGCCCATACTGCCTGGCCCTCATCAGACAGCACAAAGTCGAGCACCTTCTTGCCGTTGGCCGCGTTCGGTCCTTTGTTTACCAAACTCATCACATACGGCACCACCACCGTGCCCTCCGCAGGAATTACGAAAGCGACATTGGCTTTGTCCTTGTACTTCGCACGGTAAGCATTGAAATCGTAATCAAGCAGGATCGGAATTTCGCCCGAGAGCACACGCGCGTATGAGGTTTGCTTCGGTACAATCGGTTCGTTTTTCTGTAGCTGCACGAAGTATTTGATCGCAGGGCCGAAGTCATTCATATTGCCGCCCATCGCCTGATTCACTGCAACAGCACCGACGTAACCAACGAACGCGCTCGGTGGATCGAGGTAGCCGATCAGGCCCTTGTATTCGGGCTTCAGCAGATCCGCCCAGGATTTCGGCACGGGTTTGCCCTTGAGCGCATCGACGTTCACCATGAAGCCCAGCGTGCCGGAATGGATGGTGAACCATGCGCCATCGGCGTCCTTCAACCCGTCGGGAATATCAGCCCAGTTCGCCGGTTTGTAGCCAGTGACCACGCCTTCTTTCTTGGCTTGAATGCCAAACGTCACACCGAGATAGGTCACGTCCGCGACCGGGTTGCCTTTCTCAGCGACGAGTTGCGAGAGCGACTGGCCGGAATTCTTGTTGTCCTGCGGCACCGTGATGCCGGTTTTTTCCTTGATCAGTTTTAGCTGCGTGCCCCAGTCGGCCCATTCAGGCGGACAGTTGTAGCAGATGGCGTTTTGCGCAGCAGCAGGCAATGCAATCGACGCAATTGCGAGCAGCGAGGCCGCCAGAAGTTTTATGCGATTGAACATGGTTCTCTCCTGTGAGGTGTAACGGACGATATGTTATTGATCTAATTGTCATTGGGCTGACTGCGCCGCGTTTGATTATGCCGCATCGGTATGACGCGTGTACTACATCCGGGCGAATGAAAACTCAAACTTGGCAAACAGAAAAAAGCTGAAGCCCAGTATTGGTGCGGCTCTCAGGCCATAACTGGCTGGAACGGCAAGCTGGATGCGGGGTTTAACTACTCGCTTATTCAGTGCAATTTATTCTTAGAAGGCTTTGCTTCGGCCGCCGTGGAGCCTGGATTCTTCGCAGTCACCTTTGGTCGATCACTCGCGCGATCGCGTAGCGACTGGAAATATTTGTGGATATCAATTGCCAGCATTGGCAAGTCTTCGCGGCATTCCTTCTGCAGTTCCGCCATCTCGCGCGGCTTGATTTGCTTTAACGCCTTCGGGTCAATCTCGCCGGCGAGCAGGCTGATCGAAAACAAAAGCTCGTTGATTTCAGTTTCGTCGCCGACCTCTACCCACGGCGCGCTCGAAAACTCAACACCATCCAGATAGGCCTGACACCAGGCGCTGTAATCGTATTCACCTTCGGTCGCGGCGTTGGATGGGTCGGCGAGATTCAACACCAGCCCCAGCGATTCACCCGCCGCCAGATCGCTGACGATTTCGGCGTGAAATCGCAGCAACAATTCTTTGACTGCGTCTTCCTGTTCACGGCTTTCGTATTCTGGATTGCCGAGCACGGCGGGCAGCCATTGCCCGGACTTTACCCGTTCGGGCCCGCTAATGACCGCGCAAAGGAAACCCTGAATTTCATCCAGACCCATCGCCTGCTTCTTGAACGCCGGGGTGGCGAGCAGGGTTTCGAGGTGGGATATTTCTGCGTTGCTTAGCGGGGTGTTGGGATTGGAGGTCATGTGCGTCTCAATGTTGATTCCGGATTATGTGCTGACTCCGCTTTTAACGTACGCTGCATTTTCGTCGTCGGGTCAAGCCGTTTTAACTGGTGATGATTTGGATTAGCGCGGTTACATATGCACACAAATTTTAGCAGTGCTGGATTAGCGGAACTGAGGAACTTGCCACCCTCGATTGCATCAAAATGCTTGAACGCTTCAAAAGGCGTAATGTCTATGTATGAGGTGCCGCCCGTTTCGGCGGAAAACTTGAGGCCTGAGGTGATAAACATGAAAAAGCTCTTGCTGGTTTCTGGATTGGTGATGGTTTCCGGGTTTGCGGCGGCGCAAGAATTGGGGAAAGTGATTTCCAGTACGCCGGTGACGCGTGAAGTGGGTGT
>JANYFH010000317.1 GCA_025362705.1 Betaproteobacteria bacterium | reverse complement strand
AGGCCTTCGAGCGACATAGCGAGCGTGCGCGGGATCGGCGTAGCGGTAAGTGTGAGTACATCGACTTCGGTGCGCAAGGCTTTGAGCGCTTCCTTTTGTCGCACGCCAAAACGATGTTCCTCGTCCAGAATCACCAGCCCGAGATTTTTGAACGACACATCCTTTTGTATCAGCTTGTGCGTGCCGATGGCGATATCGACGGTGCCGTCAGCGATACCTTTCATCGCAACAGTCGTTTCTTTCGCCGAGCGAAACCGCGAAAACTCCGCGATCTTCACTGGCCATTCGGCAAAGCGATCAGAAAAATTCTGGAAGTGTTGTTCAGCCAGCAACGTTGTCGGCACGAGGATTGCGACCTGTTTGCCAGCCGCCACCGCGATGAAAGCCGCACGCAGCGCGACCTCGGTTTTACCAAAGCCCACATCGCCACAGACGAGTCTATCCATCGGTTTACCGGAGGTCATATCCGCCATTACGGCCTTGATCGCGGCGGCCTGATCGGGCGTTTCTTCAAACGGGAAGGTGGCGGAAAATGCGTCGAATTCATTCAGCTTTAGCGGGAATGCAAAGCCCTGCCGCGCTGCACGACGCGCGTAGAGATTCAATAATTCCGCCGCCGTATCGCGCACCTGAATGGCAGCTTTCTTTTTGGCTTTTTCCCACTGGCCGCTGCCGAGTTTGTGCAGCGGCGCGGTTTCAGGATTAGCACCGGTGTAGCGCGAAATGACGGATAGCTGCGCGACCGGAACGAACAGCTTGTCGGTGCCGTCGTAATGCAGTTCCAGAAACTCCTGAGCCCCTTCACCGAGATCCATCGTAATCAGACCGGCATAGCGGCCGATGCCGTACTGCTCATGCACCACCGGATCACCAATCTTGACTTCGGCGAGATCACGCAGCAAGCCTTCGGTACTGGTACGTGATTTTTCGCGGCGGCGTGATTGTTTGACTTCAGACGCGTACAACTCGTTTTCGGTTACGACGGCCAAGCGCTCGTTCGGCAGGATGAATCCGGTTTGCAGCGGCGTAAAAACGATACGGATTTTGTCAGGGATGACAGTGCTAAAGTCATTGACCGGCGCGGCTTCCAGGCCATTTTCAGCGAGGAACTGAATGACGGTTTCACGCCGCCCCATGCCGTCGGCGGTGATCAGAATATTGCCGTCGAATGCATTTGCGAATGCGCGAAACTTTGTCAGCGGATCGGTGGCGCGCCGATCAACTTCCACGGCAGGCAATGCCAATGCTGTGCCGTAAATATCGTTGCGCTCACACTTGGAAAATCGCTTCATGCCGCCAAACACTTCATCGACGGTCAGGAAAATATCTTTTGGTGGTAATAGTGGGCGGTCTTTGTCGCCGCGCATCAACTCAAAACGGCTTTGCGTATCTTTCCAAAAATCTTCTGCGTTTGCGGTGACGCCGCCGTGCAGGAATACGCTGGTGTTTTCCGGGAGATAGTCAAAGACCGTAGCGGTGCTCTCAAAAAACAGCGGCAAATAATATTCAACGCCGTTCGGCGCAAGTCCGGCTGAAACATCCTTGTACATACGGCTTTTCGCAGGATCACCCTCGAAGCGATCCCGAAAATTTTCGCGAAAGCGATGCTGCCCCTCTTTGTCCAGCGGAAATTCACGAGCGGGCAGCAAGCGGATTTCGTTGACCGGATAAATGCTGCGCTGTGTATCCACATCGAATGTGCGGATCTGATCTACTTCATCGCCGAACAAATCCACCCGATAGGGCACCGAGCTACCCATCGGAAACAAATCGATCAGGCCACCACGCACCGCATATTCGCCGGGTGCCATCACCTGCGTGGTGTTGGTATAACCGGCGAGGGTAAGGTCATTCTTCAGGCGTTCAAGGTTCAGGCGCGATTTGATCCGTACAAAAAACGAGTGCCCGGCCAGATACTCGCGCGGGCACAATCGCGTCATTGCAGTCGTAACCGGCACGATGCCAACATCGAATTGCCCTTGGGAAAAGTGATATAGCGTCGCCAATCGTTCAGAGACCAGATCGGGGTGTGGCGAGAAATGATCGTAAGCCAAAGTCTCCCAATCGGGAAGGCGATGTACGCGCAGAGCAGGTTGAAAAAAAGCGATTTCAGTGCGCAGACGTTCGGCATCCTGCGCATTGGCAGTCAGCACAAAGAGTGGGGAGCCTTGTCCCGCACATCTGGCGAGAAAGAGAGCGTCGGCAGAGCCGTGGGGCAACATGTTTGAGTTTAGCCTGGCCGATTAGGGGGTATCGTTCGCAGCCACAACAGCATCGCTATCATCACGCAGAAACGGCAACAACATCGTCGAAAGTTCCGTAGCCGATGCGATGCGTTCAATGCGGTCTTTTGCCATCAACTCGTCGATGAGCGGCTGAAGCGCGCGTACCCGTTTGGGTAGCAGGGGAATTTCGTCGTGCACATGCTTGTAAATTACCTGCGCCGCACTTTCGCCAGTGTAAGGCTGGCAGCCTGTGAGCATCTCATAGAAAATTACGCCCGCACTGTACAGGTCACTGCGCCCGTCAATGGCCAGACCCTGACCCTGCTCTGGGCTCATGTAAAACGGTGAGCCCAGCACATCGCCGGTGACGCGATTGCGCGCGATGTGCCCAAAGCGCGTGGAAATATTGAAATCGATCAGCACGAGTTCGTCACCGCGAAAAAAAATATTTTCCGGTTTCAAGTCCATGTGCGCGAAGTTGCCCGAATGAAAGGTGGCAAGCGCAATGCTGAGTTTGTGCAGAATTTGCAGCGCCTCAATGGGGTCGATGCCGGCTGTCATACCAAGTGTGGCGCCAGACTCAGTAACTGCCGAAATGCGGCGGCGCAGATCGCCATCGCCGAGATATTCGAGCACCACATAAGGCCATGAATCGGCGATGCCTGCGTCCCGATATCGCACTACATTGCGTCCGTTCAAGCTGGCGATGAATCTATAGCGTTCGCAAAAAGCACGTGCCTCAACAGTGTAAACCGGGGTGGTCAATGGGATCTTGATTACCACACGTTTGCGGTCACTGATTTTCTCGGCCGTGAAGACCTGTGCGAGATTATTTGCCGAAATTGTGGCGACAAAGCGATAGTGTTCGATGGCAAGCGTATGGATTTGTCTATTGGCAATAAAGCTGAAGCGTCCAAATGCTTGTGTGTCCGAATCGAGTGCGGTCGAACTCAGTGCAGGCCGTGCTACTGCATTGGCGTCGGCTGTTGTTCTGAGCAGTCGACAGATAGTATCGATCAGGGAGCTTTTCGAGAATGCATCCTTGAACAAGATTGACGACGCACCCGCCGCAATCAACATTTCTACCTGCGGTTCGAGCTCGCGCGCAACCATCAATATTACTGGCGGGCATTTCTCGCGCGCCAGCAATCGTTGCAACGATGCGCAGGCCTCAACATAGGTACCGATACCACCGAGCAGGATCACGTCGCTGTTGGTGCCAAATACGATACCGACCCCACGCAGTGTTTCCGCAAACGGATCGACCTCTTCCACAATGGCGTTCGGCCACTGCGTCAGTAGAAAGGAACTGAGCACGGCCCTGTATCCGGCCGACCCGTCGATGACCGCGAAATTCAATGGCGGCGGATTGATTTCCTCAGACACGGCAGCAGGTCATCAAAAATAACGCCCGGTACACTAGGCAACCACGACCGGAATTTTGCCGATTTTGGCGCGCCATTCAGCAGGCCCGGTTTTGTGTACGGCATTGCCAAGCGCATCAACCGCAACGGTGACCGGCATGTCCTTGATCTCAAACTCGTGGATCGCCTCCATGCCCAAGTCAGCGAAAGCGACGACGCGCGATCCACGAATCGCCTTTGAAACAAGGTAAGCCGCGCCACCGACAGCGATGCAATAAACGGCATGGTGTTTTTTGATCGCTTCAACGCCCGAAGCACCGCGTTCCGATTTGCCGATCATGCCGATCAGGCCGGTATTGGCGAGCATTGACTCGGTGAAGCGATCCATGCGGGAGGCAGTCGTTGGCCCTGCGGGGCCAACGACTTCTTCGCGTACCGCATTCACCGGGCCCACGTAATAGATGAAGCGGTTGGTGAAATCCACCGGCAGCTTTTCGCCCTTGGCAATCATGTCGGTCATGCGTTTATGTGCCGCATCGCGTCCGGTAAGAATCTTGCCTGAAAGTAGCAAAGTCTCGCCAGATTTCCAGGTTGCGATTTCTGCCTTGTTGAGTGTATCGACATTGACGCGACGGCTGGATTTGAAATCAAGCGCGAGTTTTGGCCAATCTTCAAGCGAGGGCGGCGTGAGCACGGCGGGACCAGAACCGTCGAGTGTGAAATGCACATGACGGGTTGCCGCGCAATTGGGTAACAACGCAACCGGTTTGGATGCTGCATGTGTCGGGTAATCGTTGACTTTCACATCGAGTACAGTTGCGAGTCCACCCAGGCCTTGTGCGCCGATGCCAAGCGCATTCACTTTCGCGAAAATTTCCAGTCGCAATTCTTCCGCGCGGGTTGCCGGCCCGCGCGCCTGCAACTGATGTATG
>JANYFH010000311.1 GCA_025362705.1 Betaproteobacteria bacterium | reverse complement strand
GATGCAAATTCCCACCGGCATGCTGGCGGACCGCTTTGGTCCACGCGTGTTGCTGACGGTTGGCAGTGCCATCGCGGGCGTTGGCACGGCGGTATTCGCCGCAGCACCAGACACGTGGACTGCAAATTTGGGTAGGCTCTTGATCGGCGGTTCGGTCGGTGTCGCGTTTGTATCGATGCTGAAGCTGGCGAGTCACTGGATGCCCGCGCGGCAATTTGCGCTGGCATCCGGCGTCGCACTCACGGTCGGTGTGTTTGGTGGCGTATTTGCCGGTGCGCCGCTACGGATCATGGTGGATGAATTTGGTTGGCGCAGCATGATGTGGGCAAGTGCCGCCAGTACCGTGCTGCTCGGCGTATTTACCTGGTTCATGGTGCAGGACGACCCGGTTGCACGCGGCTACACCAGCTACGCCGAGCACGCGGATGCGGTTGCAGTTGGGAAGCACAAACAACCCGGCAGTGGCGTTTTCGCAGGCCTCAAAGAAGCATTTCATAACCGCAATATCATTTTGCTGTTTTTCATCGCGGGGGCACCGAGTTCAATCATTCTCACCTTTGCGGGTTTGTGGGGCGTGCCGTTTCTGACCACGCACTATGGGCTTTCGTCCGCGAATGCGGCAGGACTTTGTTCAACGATGATGGTTGCATGGGCCATCGGCAGCCTGAGTTACAGCACAGTTTCCGACCGCATCGGTCGTCGCAAGATTCTCTATATCGGTGGCATGACCGTGACACTGGCGTTATGGGCCACACTGATTTACACGCCAAAGCTGCCTTACACGTTGCTGGTGATGCTCATGCTGGGTATCGGTTTTTTTGGCGCGTGCTTCATCCTGAGCTTTGCGTTCGCCAAGGAGTCGGCTCCAGCGCGATTGGCGGGCACGGTATCGGGCATCGCAAACATGGGTGTCATTCAGGGACCAATGTACATGCAGCCGCTGGTGGGCGTCATCCTCGACCATACGTGGCACGGCACCATCGTCGATGGCAAGCGGGTGTTCGATCTGGCGTCTTATCAACAGGGCTTTTCGATGATGCTCGTTTGGGGTGTTGTTGCGGTGGCGCTGTTGTTGATGACGCGCGAGACCTGGTGCCGACACCCCGCCAACTAACGCGGTTGCACTGGCGCGTGTGACAACCGCGACATGCGCAAATAAACAACCCAGCACAGCAGCCCGCTCGCCAGTATCGCGGCCATTGTCAGCGCCAGCCATATTGAAGAATGCGAAACCGCAGGAGAGATGATGCCAGCCACGATGGTGTTGATAATGCCTGAAACAAAACCCATCAACGACGCTGCCATGCCGCGTCGCGTGGGGAAAAGATCAAGCACACGCAATGAAATGCTCGGCATCGCCATCGCGCTGCCGATCGCATAGAAAAAAATCGGCACAATCGCCCACGGTACACTCGGAGACAACAACGAGCTGTACACAATATTCACCAGTGCGGCAGCGCACATAAAATAATAGGCGCGCGCCACCGTTTGCCGTGGTTTCAATTTGCCTGCCGCGCGACCGGAAAGATACGCGCCTGTCATGATGCCGGCGATTCCCGGCATGAACAACCACGCGTATTCCTGCGGTCCCAGGTGCAGATGCTCGGGCAAGAATACGGGTGCCGACAGAATGTAGAGAAAGAACCCATTGAAGTTGAGGCCCACCGCGAGTGAAAGCAGCAAAAACTTTGGGGAAGCCGCAACTTCGCGGTAACCAAGTAACAGCGGACGCGGGCGAAACGAATGGCGCCGTTCTTCGGGCAGCGTTTCGTGAAAACCAAAATGGCTCATGACGATGAGGATCAACGTGAAGGCAGCGGTAAACCAAAAAATTGATTGCCAGCCGAACCAGGTGTACAGGTGCCCGCCGAGAATCGGTGCAACGGCGGGCGCCAGGCCAAACCACATTGTCACCATCGACATCAGTTTCTGCGCCTCGGTGTCGTCGAACAGATCGCGGATCATTGCGCGACCCACCACCATCCCCGCACCAACAGACGCGCCTTGCAGGGCGCGGAACAGAATCAGTTGCCCAATACTTTGCGACAGCGCACAGCCAATCGAGGCGATGGCAAAAATAACCAATCCCACGAGGATGACGGGCTTACGACCAAAGCTATCAGAGAGGGCGCCGTGAAACAGAAACATGAACGCGAATGCCGCCAGATAGACCGATAGCGTTTGCTGCATTTCCAATGTTGTCGCGTGCAGATCCTGCGACATACCGCCGAACGCCGGGATATAGGTATCCACTGCGAACGGACCAATGGTGGCGAGCGCGGCGAGCAGCAATGCGAGCAGCCAGCGTGGCGTGCGGTGATGGGCGTGAACGAATTTCATTAATTATCGCAAACACCAGTACTGACGGGCTTTCCAGGCCATTTATGGTCTGAAAACCGCACCAATACTAGTGTTTGAACTATTTATTTCGGTACTCAATTAACCAGGGTTCTTGTCCATCTTGCGATACTGAATCGCTTCGGCAATATGCGCAGTCGACATTTCAGCAGCACTGCCCAAGTCGGCGATGGTGCGTGCAACCTTCAGTACGCGATGATAGGCGCGCGCCGATAAGCCCATGCGCTGAATGGCCGTCTTCAACAGCGTTTCGCTGGCTTCGTTCGGTTTGCATTGCACATCAATATCCTTGGGCGACAACTTCGCGTTTGGTTTACCTTGACGTTGAAGCTGTGCTGCATAAGCCGCGTTGACGCGACTACGAATCACATCGCTCGTCTCACCATTGCCCGCCTTGACTAGCTCCAGATGCGGCAGCGCAGGCACTTCAATCTGTATATCAATGCGATCCAGCAACGGCCCGGAAATCTTGTTGCGATAACGTGCGACCTGATCCGGCGTGCAGCGGCATTTGTTCATGTAGTGCCCGAGGTAGCCGCAGGGACATGGATTCATCGCCGCGATCAATTGAAACTCGGCCGGAAAATCTGCTTGCCTTGCCGCACGCGAGATCGTAATGCGCCCCGATTCGAGCGGTTCACGCAATACTTCCAGCACGCCACGATCAAATTCAGGCAGCTCATCGAGAAACAATACGCCCTGATGCGCGAGCGAAATTTCACCGGGCTTCGGG
>JANYFH010000301.1 GCA_025362705.1 Betaproteobacteria bacterium | reverse complement strand
TCCGGCTCATGCGCGTTCGATGCATGGCCGACGATGCGCGCGATGGGTTTAAGGCCTCTCGCTTTCGCGTCGGATTCCTTCATCAAAATCAGCGCAGCCGCGCCATCGGAAATGGACGACGAACTCGCTGCGGTGACGGTGCCATCTTTATTGAACGCAGGTTTCAGCGCAGGAATTTTTTCAGGTTTGCACTGGCCCGGTGGCTCATCGGTATCGAGCACCACATCGCCTGCTTTACCCTTGACGGTGACGCCGGCGATTTCAGCCTTGAATGCGCCGCTCGCGACTGCGGCCTGCGCGCGCTTCACGCTTTCGGTTGCGAATGCATCCTGATCGGCGCGCGTAAAGCCGTATTTGGCGGCGGTGGCGTCAGCGAAGATACCCATCGATTTGCCATCGTACGCATTTTCCAATCCGTCAAACGCCATATGGTCAAGCGCCTTGACGTGGCCGTAACGAAACCCCTGGCGTGCCTTTGGCAACAGGTAGGGTGCGTTGGACATGCTCTCCATGCCGCCTGCCACCATCACGTTCGCAGAGCCGGCCATGATCGAGTCGTGCGCAAGCATCACGGTTTTCATGCCCGAGCCGCAAACTTTGTTCACGGTTGAAGTCGCGGTGGATTGCAACAGCCCCGCGCCCAGTACCGCCTGGCGCGCCGGTGCCTGACCGAGTGCCGCAGGCAATACGCAGCCGATGAGCGCTTCGGTGATGTCCTCGGCCTTTAAACCCGATTGTTCAAGCGCGGCTTTGATGGCGACTGAGGCGAGCTGAGGGGAAGACAGCGGTAAAAGCTGGCCATTCATGCTGCCGATGGGGGTACGTTTTGCAGCGACGATGACAACGGAATCAGACATTTAAATTCTCCCGGAACAGTTATTTCAAATATGGAATTGCAAACAACAAGACAACAGAAACAATTACAAATGGGGATGCCACTGCAGAATTCCTAGGCGGACTCACCAAACAGCTCGCGACCGATCAACATGCGGCGAATTTCATTGGTGCCAGCACCTATATCATATAGCTTCGCGTCACGCAGTAATCTTCCGGTGGGATATTCGTTGGTGTAGCCGTTGCCACCCAGCGTCTGGATCGCCTCCAGCGTTACTTTCACCGCACATTCCGAGGCGTACAGAATGCATGCCGCCGCGTCCTTGCGCGCTGCGCGACCGCGACCCTGATCGAGCATGGTGGCCACGCGGTAGCTGAAGGCGCGCGAGCTTTGCAGCGCCACATACATATCCGCGACTTTCCCCTGCATTAGGCCGAAGGTGCCGATGGGCTGGTTGAATTGTTTGCGCTCGTGCAGGTATGGCAACACCACGTCCATCGCCGCCTGCATGATGCCGATGGGGCCACCGGAGAGTACAGTGCGCTCGGTATCGAGGCCGCGCATCAGCACGCGCGAGCCGGCATTGAATTCGCCGAGCACATTTTCTTCCGGGATTTCACAATCCTCGAATACCAGCTCGCACGTGTTCGAGCCGCGCATGCCGAGTTTGTCGAGTTTCTGCGCGGTGCGAAAGCCCTTAAAGCTTTTTTCAACAAGGAACGCGGTCATCGCGCGCGAGCCCATGTCCTTGGGCGCAGTGCGCATGTACACGATCAGCACATCAGCATCGGGCCCGTTGGTGATCCACATTTTGTTGCCGTTGGCGATGTAGCGATCGCCCTTTTTTTCTGCGCGGCAGGCCATCGAGCCGACCACATCAGAACCCGCACCCGGCTCGGACATCGCCAGTGCGCCGACGAATTCGCCGGACGATAATTTGGGCAAATATTTTTTGCGCTGCGCTTCCGACCCGTTCAAATAAAGATTGTTCACACACAAATTTGAATGCGCGCCGTAGGATAAGCCCACCGAAGCCGATGCCCGCGAGACTTCTTCCATCGCCACCGTATGCGCCAGATAGCCCATGCCAGTGCCGCCGTATTCTTCCGGGATGGAAATGCCGAGCAAGCCGAGATCACCGAATTTTTTCCACATATCCATCGGGAACTCGTTCTTCTGGTCGATCTCGGCGGCGCGCGGCGCGAGTTCGTCGTCGCACATGCGTTTTACCGAATCGCGCAGGGCGTCGGTGTCGTCGCTGATGTGGGTGTCAAAAATCATGGGGTTCTCCGGTTGCAGATCGTGGCTGGCAGTCCAAGCTGCTTTTTCTACCACGGCAATACGACATTATCGCGCGAAAGCAACGAGTGTAAAAAAACGCATCTGTAATTGTGGGAAAGCGCAACGCGTCCGCACCGAATGCTGGGCTTAAAGCACTTTGCCTAATCTTGTAGAAAGACGGTTATCGACCCATTGCGGTCCTTCAGATTCCTGCGAAGCAGTCGTTCAACGTTTGCATAAACCAGAATACGCGACCTTGACATACCCCCAATGGAACCGAAGGCGCGATTCACAAGGCGGCAGATACACTTCGTTTGAACCAAGTTCAGTAGCGCATGGATTCTTCGGGACGGCACTGCTGGTCTTTGCGAGCAATTTATCCGCAATCTGCTAATGTGTGAAGATACCTTTCGGAGGTGGAATATGTTTTTGTCCTTGCAGGCTCGCGAATCGACATTCAGTTTGACTGCCGCGACGATGCGACGAGTCGTTCTGTGTTGCCTCACGCTGTGCCTGACCTTCGGCGCTTTCTCGGCAAACGCGCTTTCGCTGACGGGGGTTGTGTCGCGAAAAACGCATGTTATCGGTACAGGCACATT